>NZ_RCNY01000056.1:172748-213757 GCF_004307635.1 Pseudomonas sp. Sample_22 | reverse complement strand
TGGTGAACCAGGATCAGAAGATCGCCGGCAACGACATCAAGCTGGGTATCCCGACTAAGATCCCGAGCGGCTCGGGTAACAAGGTTAAGCCGACAAGCCCTTTGCCTCAGGAGACACCACCGGTCGTAACAAAGACTCCTGTAGTAACGCCCAAGACCTATCCAAAAGGCATTGCGTGGGAAATTGATATGTCTCCCCCAAAACCACCCAAAACCTATCCAAAAGGTATTGCGTGGGAGATTGATATGAGCCCGCCTAAGCTGGAGGTCGTGGGGACGAAGATGAAACTTAACCCTCAACCAGTGAAGCCAACTGTAAAACCAGTAGTGAAGCCTGTGAAACCTGTGACACCGATAGATCTGGACGTCGTGGATTCGACGATCAAGCCGCCGGCTGTGCCAGCGAAGCCTGGTCCAAGCAGAGGTCGTAACTTTGACTCGGTAGAATTTAACGAAGTTAAAAAGGCGATGAGTGCCGTCAACGTCAACGATAAAGCGGGATTGGCTAAACTCCAGAAAAATCCAATCAAGATTAATCTAGACAATAAAGGTTATCTGGATGCCAATGGCAAGCCAAGGGCGCCAATCGTCATTAGCAAACCGAGCGATATGGAAAAATTGCATGGCCAGGTGATTTACACCGGTGCACGGAATAAAGGGCTCGAACTGCCGAAAGGCGTGGGTGAGTCGACAAAACTTTATCTGGACGTTAAAAAAGAAAACGGCAAATACTCTGTGAAATATCAATCGAAGCCGCCGTCGGGTCCGGTAGCCAACAACGACGCTCCGACTTTTAAAGCTTCACCAGCACCGAAATCCACGTATAAGACACCGGTGTTCGGATCTAACGCAAGTGGCAGCGCCGCCAAGCCGGGGACAGTAACAGCTAAGAATAACATTCAGGCTAAGCCTGCGAAAACCACTCCAAAGCGGACAGCGAAAGTGGCACCGTTGGCGGACAATAGTGGTTCTACACAGGCACCGCAGCCGTCTAAGGCGACGAATCCGAAGCGGACCGCTAAGGTAGCGCCGATGCCGGACAATAGCGTTGCGTCGCCGCATGATTCGGCTTCTATTGCAAAGAATGGCGGGATGAAAAATCACCCATCCAAGGGGGTATTTGATGATTTTGACGGAAAGTCAACAACCGGGGGCGTTCCCAAAAACTTTGTAGAAGCGGCACGTCAAGATACGGGGGAGCTCAATGGATTGACTTCCCAGAAAGCAACTATGTTATAAAACGTGAGGTAGCAGCTGGTCCGGTGTTTATACTAAACAAAAAATCTGCTGACTCTCCAGCAGAATCAGTGACAACACATACGGATCTATCTACAGCATCAAAAACAGACACATCCTAGATTCATTAGTGATGTGACAGCTTATTGATAAGCACCATTGCACGCGACAACTAGCGCGGTGAGTCTGTGGGGAGCTCACAGATTCGCCGCGTTTTAATTGGAATTTTAGTGCGCCATGTGCTTGCCTAATGCACAAGTGCGTACCGCACGGCTTTTCGTAACTTGCACTAGGATTTGTTATGCTCGACTATATTGCTTTAGGGTTGTTATGTTTTGTTGGCATAGTGTTGTTTTATGGGATAATCGTATTGCACGACATCCCCTACGACATTGCCAAACATCGTAATCACCCTCATCAAGATGCCATTCATGCTACCGGCTGGGTTAGCCTCTTCACCTTGCATGTGCTTTGGCCGTTTTTATGGATTTGGGCCACTCTCTACAGAGAGGATCGTGGGTGGGGTTTCAGTAATAATGCCTCCTTACAAAACCATGTTTTGAATTTAGAGCTTCAAGTCAACGCTCTCCATCAACGGCTTGCTCAACTTGAGGAGGTTTCACAACTGGAGACCACTCCAGCCGCTGTCAATTCGACCATGAGTGATTAACATGGATCTGCTGCTCGTTCTTATTTATTCGGCCTTTTGCGTGGCCGTGTTCAAGATTTTTCGCATTCCGCTGACCAAATGGACAGTACCCACCGCCGTTTTAGGCGGTATCGTCCTCATCGGTAGTTTGATTTTCACCATGAACTATAACCACCCTTATTCGGAAGTGACGCGCTCGTATTATGTCTCCATTCCGATCGTGCCCGTGGTTACGGGTCAAGTCATCGAAGTCCCCGTCCAGACCAACCGACCGCTAAAAAAAGGCGATGTGCTGTTTCGCCTTGACCCTGTGCCGTTCGCAAATCGACTCAAATCAATCAAGGCTCAATTAGTTTCGGCGCAAAGCGATCTTTATCGCATTAAAGCAATGACCAAACACGGCTTTAGCAATGAGCACGAATTGGATACGGCTACAGCGCGCGTTGAAGATTTGAGCGCACAGCTTGATACGGCGCAATATGAACTGGACCATACGATTATTCGCGCCCCGGCCAATGGGTTTGTTACCCAAATGTCACTGCGTCCCGGAATGATCGCCACGCGTGTTCCATTACGACCGTTGATGGTATTTATACCGGATGAAGATTATTTCCTCACGGCCTGGATGCGCCAAAATAGCCTGTTACGCTTGACCGTAGGCAGCGATGCGGAAGTCGCCTTTGATGGTCTACCAGGTAAGGTCTTTCAAGGTAAGGTCAAAAATGTGCTGACCGTCATTGGCGAAGGTCAAGTCCAAGCATCAAGTACCTTGGTTAGTTCTCCCGGGGCTACCCCACCGGGTCGCGTCCCGGTGGTTATCGAAATTACCGACCCTGCGTTCACCTCCTATCGCAAACAAATGCCAGGGGGCGCTTACGGTCAGGCCGCTTTATACAGCGAGCATTTCCATCATGTCGCAGTGATGCGTAAGATTCTTCTGAGAATGGCCTCTTGGATGAATTATCTTTTTCCTTTCCATTGATCTTGGCAGTAGCCTGCTTGGCAGCATAATTGTAGGGGGCCAAAGCCGGCCTTGGTTTTGGTGACGTGCACAGGCAGGGGTGAGCTCACTACGCATAATCGGCGTACGCTGCGCAAACGCCCTGTAGGAATGTGGTGCCGTAATACCCCCTTTGGTTAGAAACTAGGGTTGGTGAACATAAGGTCGCTAGCGTCACTTAGGTATTTGGATAGCAATAGGTGAAGGATTTCCCTACAGGCAGGCTCTTCGTAAAAAGGCCTAATTAAAACACGTCAACGACTCAGCTGTCGGGCGTATCGGCAGCCCCGTGCTCGTTATCTGAGTCAGATCACTTTTTCGTGTAGTTTTGGCACCCCATTTCGAAGAGTCTAAATAAGCGCCGGACCCGGTGCGGTGGAGCCATGTGTTTATGACCAATGCGAATTGGCCGGCGAGCACGGGTGCACCACACGGAGTGAATTCACGCAAAGGGAGTGTGATTTGGCCAGAATATTGATTGCAGACGATCATGCCGTGGTTCGAATGGCGGTACGCCTGTTACTTGAAAAGGGTGGACATGAAGTAGTGGCAGAAGCGTCGTGCGGACTGGAGACGGTTAGGCTCGCACGCCAATTGACACCGGACCTGGTGATCCTAGACATAGACCTGCCAAGGCTAGACGGCTTTGGTGTATTGCAGCGGCTACGTTCCGAATCCGATCGCATGAAGGTCATCGTATTTTCGTGCCTGGATTTGGGGCGATACGCCATTCGGTGCTCCAGAGCCGGCGCACACGCATTTGTGTCCAAGGACGGTGATTTACCCGAGTTGTTGAGCGCCGTTCAGATTGTTCTCGCTGGATATACCCTTTTTCCAACCACAGATTTTTCTTCGGTTGATACCTCTTCACGCTTGGCCTCCGAAGAGATGTTAATGAAGTCTCTGTCTGACCGAGAGTTGACGGTACTACGTCAATTGGCCAGTGGGCGGCGCGTCAAGGACATCGCCCAGGAGCTGATGCTCAGCGAAAAGACCGCCAGCACGTACAAAGCTCGGCTCATTATCAAATTGCAAGTCGCTAACTTTCTCGAGTTGGTTGACTTTGCTCGGCGTAATCGGGTGATTTGATTTTTGCTCACCCGATCACTGTGGCAACCTAGTAATTTTTTTGCTTGCAAATAGCGCCTTGCTGCAAACATTGCGGCACGGCGCTCCTCCCTTGCGTCGTGAGATAGCTTACGAGTGTCAGACAGGCGATCTACGGTAAGCTTCAAGCCACCTCCAGGACCCATTCGGCGGCTCGCTCAGCAATCATGATTGAAGCCGCATTGGTGTTGCCACCGATGAGCGTGGGCATGATAGAGGCATCCACAACCCTTAGCCCGTGAAGGCCATGAACACGCAATTGATGGTCCACCACTGCGTCCTCGCCTTGGCCCATGCGACAGGTGCCCACGGGGTGATAGATGGAATCGGTCCGCCGTCGGAGCAGATTGATTAATTGCTCGTCGCTGCCGGGATCAATGCGGTGCATATTCTGCAGACCAAAGCGGGCCAAGGCCGGCTGCTCAATGATTTCTCGCGCCATGCGATACCCCTTGAGCAATGTTTGCACATCGTCTTCGTGCCCCAAAAAGTTGGGATCAATACGGGGCGCAGCGCTCGGATCGGCCGATAACAGACCCACGCTACCGACACTCTTCGGCCGTAACACACAAACGTGGCAGCTAAAGCCATGCCCCCAATGCAGCTTACGGTTATGGTCGTCGAGCATGCTGACAACGGAATGCATCTGGATGTCAGGGCGGGCCAAAGCCGCGTCGGTTTTCAGGAAAGCGCCACCTTCAGCAAAATTGCTCGCCAGTGGACCACGCTGGTGCATCCAATACTGGGCCGCAGCCGCAGCTATTTTGACGCCACCTGCAACGGAATACCCGATCAGTGAGTTGTCAGTGGCTTTGTAGCAGAGCACCAGGTCCGGATGGTCTTGCAAATTCTGGCCGACACCGGGCAATTCGTGCAGCACCGGAATACCTTGTGGCTTAAGCTCGGCATGCGCACCAATGCCCGAGAGCATCAATAATTGCGGACTACCAAACGCACCGGCACTGAGCAACACCTCTTTGCGTGCCTTCAGGATATTGGTGCGATCTTTATAGCGGATCTGCACTCCGGTGGCCTGTTTGCCTTCCAGCACAATGCGCTCTGCGTGGGTACCGGTGAGCACGGTAAGGTTGTGACGTGAGTCGCGCACCGGTGCTAAGAAGGCGCTGGCCGTACTCCAACGTCGACCATCGCGGATGGTCACATCGTACGCGCCAATCCCTTCTTGGTTGAGTCCGTTGAAGTCGCTGTTGTAGCGATGGCCTGCCTGTTGTCCTGCTTCAATAAAGGCCTGTGTGGCCGGATGCACGTCGTTCTGGCCGACATGCAGCTCACCGTCCGCACCGTGAAAATTGCAGGCTCCGCGGTGATTCGCCTCACTTTTGCGAAAGTAGGGCAACACGTTAGCAAAGGACCAACCGGCATTGCCCAGCGCGCCCCAGTCGTCATAGTCACTGTGATGACCACGGATGTACACCATGCCGTTGATCGAACTACTACCGCCCAACACTTTGCCCCGTGGTTGATAGCCGATACGCCCGCCCAAACCGCGTTGTGGGACGGTGTCATACGCCCAGTTAACATGACGAGTGGGAAGAATGACCGCCACACCGGCGGGCATGTGGACCAAGGGTGAGCGGTCTTGGGGGCCCACTTCCAGCAGGCAAACGGAAATGCTGGGGTCAGCACTAAGACGGTTGGCCAGCACGCACCCGGCCGAACCGGCGCCAACGATGATGTAGTCAAATTCCATAAAATGGCTTCCAAGGAGTGGGTTGTCGCCCTGGATTTTTCGCGATGCCCATGACATAAGCTTGACCTTTGCCGACAGAAAATTGATCTTGGCCGACATGGACGCTTTTATTCGAACGACCTCCTTCTGCGGCTTTCATGAACTTGTGACCAAGCTGGGTGGTAACCCCGCGCAGATGCTGCAGCGCTTTCACATCCAATCCCAATTCCTTCAGGAAGCGGACGCCACAGTGCCCCTACGCTCATTGGTCGAACTATTGGAGTACGCGGCTCGTGAATTGAACTGCTCCGACTTCGGCCTGCGCATGGCGGAATATCAGAATTTACAAGTGCTTGGGCCGATTGCCGTGATGGCTCGCAATTCGGCGAGCGTAGAACATGCGTTAAGAGATATTGTGCGCTTTATTGGTTACCACAGTTCGGGCATTGAACTCGACCTGGATTTGAGTCTCGCTCAGTCTCCACGCCTTATCATTGGCCTTCGGTTGCCCAGTCTATTGCCACAACGGCAAATGCTGGAGTTGGCCATGGGGGTGGCATACAAGGCGATGAAACTGCTATGTGGCACCCACTTTAGGGCTCAGGCAGTCTTATTGTGCGCGGTCAGCGGACTGCCAACGGCGCACTACCGCCGCTATTTCAAGACCGAAGTGTGTACGGGACAAAGCTGCAATGCGCTGGTGATGACCCAGCAGCAGTTGAATCAGGGGATCGAAGCGCAGGACCCAAACGTACACCGAACACTGGTGCAATATTTTGAACACGTCCATGGCCACAGCACCGTTGATTTGATTGGTCGAGTGCACCGTGTGGTGTCGCGTCTGCTACCGACCCAACAGTGTCGCTTGCCCATTATTGCCCAGCACCTGGGTATTCACGAGCGCGCCCTGCAACGCCAACTTGCCGAGCGTCAGCAACGATTTGACCAGATACTCGATAAGATCCGGCGTGAGCGCGCCGATTACTATTTAAAGGAGCAGAGTATCCCGATCTCGCAAATTGCCGGAATGCTCGGCTATAGCGAGCAAAGCGTGTTCAATCGCGCTTCCCGCCGCTGGTTTGCGGCGACGCCTGGCGAACGGAGGCGTCAATTATTGGCATTGCCGCTTCTGTCCAATGACTGATCGAAAGGGACCTCAAGCGAGTGAGCCCCAGCGACGTCCTTGTGCGCTGGCGGCGCGGTTTCCCAGTGCGCCGCGACTCAGCCTGCAGCAGGCGGAATACGCGGCGTGCCTAGCTTATTGCTTAGTGCCAGGTACCAGTTCAAACGCCGGCGTAAACGGCGTGATGGCATCCATTATTTTCAGATGTTGCCGATCGCCTTCCACTTGCGCCTTGCCGTCTGCGACAAGCTGCTGAAAGCTGGACTTGTTGGCCATTAAGGCTTCGAGCGCCGATCGATCGACAGTAATGCTCAGGTCTGGATTTTTAGCTTGCTGCCCTTTGATGCTGGTTAAGGTCGAATTGCTCAACTCAACGACAAACTGCTCACCGTTGTCGGGCGTTTTAAGATTCAAAACAAAGTGTTTGTCTGCGACTTTACTGCCGTCCAAGCGGATACCTAGGTCTTCAAGCCACAACTCCGTGCTCATGGCGCGGATAATGTCAGGACCGGTGGAGTTTGGCGGTACCCCCTCAGGCATGCCGTGGCGTAATTCATAGGCCGCCGCAAGGAAGCTGTTGCGCACTCCGGCGCTTTCCTTCTGATAACCGACTTGTTCGTAGACGTCCGCCAACAAATCTTTGGCCTGGCTATTTTTCGGTTCGGCGTACACCAATTTATTCAAAATCTCATAGGCTTCGCGGTATTTACCCTGATCGAACAAGCTTTGGCCCTTGACCAGAATCTTTTGGGCGCCGCCCATCATCTCGACATACAGCGGCGCTGAATCCTTGGGGGACAGCGGCATCAGCGTCGCCGGATTGGCATCCCAGTAACCCAAGTAGCGATTGATCACAGCGCGACTGTTGTGTTCTTCCGAACCGTGGTAGCTATGGGTTGCCCAGTTGTTTTTCAAACTTTCCGGCAACTTGTAGACGTTGTGGATTTCATTGATGGTTACGCCCTGATTGGCGGCATGTAGCACGGCATTGTTCAGGTTGGCATACGCATCGCGCTGGGCGCGCATGACTTCCTGAATCCGTTCGCTGCCCCAGCGCGGCCAACTATGCGCGGCGAACATAACCTCAGCCTGTTGTCCGTAACGATACAAGGCATTGTTGATGTTCTTCGACCACACCAGTGGATCGCGAACCAAGGCGCCGCGAAGGGTGTAGATGTTGTGAATGGTGCCGGTAATATTCTCGGCGGCCCAGAATGCCTTAAATTGCGGGAACCAGGTGTTCATCTCGGCGGGCGCTTCGGTACCTGGCGTGTTTTGGAACTCCATTTGCACACCATCAATGGTCATATTCTCAAAATCTTTGTCGATATACCGGTTGGGTTCGATCAACCCCATATCGCCGATGGCGGTATTTTTACCAATTGCCATATCGACGTGCCCGTAAGGGCTATGCGGCAGCAACATGCCGTATTGGAAGAACGCACGTCGGTTCATGGCGGTGCCTGCATAGACGTTCTCGGCTACCGCATGCTCCATAAACCCTTTGGGGGCAATCACAGCCACTTTTCCACTGCGCACATCGGCCTCGTCGACCAAGCCGCGAATGCCACCGAAGTGATCAGCATGAGAATGGGAAAATACGACGGCAACCACTGGACGCTTGCCCAGCTGCTCATTAACGAAGGCCAAGGCGGCTCTGGCTGTTTCCTTCGACGTCAGGGTATCGAAAATGATCCAACCCGTATCGCCTTTGATAAAGGTGATGTTCGCCAAGTCAAAACCGCGGACTTGGTAGATTTTGCCGGGCACTACCTCATATAGCCCATAGGCCATATTGAGGACAGCTTGACGCTGAAGCGAAGGGTTGATGCTGTCGTAATCTTTTCCGTCTAGGAGAAAATCATAACTGCCCATATTCCAGGCAACGTTCCCGGCATCGGCCATGATCTGTTTATAAGGTGGAGCTGCAATAAACCCTTTTTTAGCCTCTGCCAGGTCTCTTTGGTCAGCAAAGGGCAGAGACTGTCGCGCTGCATTTTGCAATTCGATGGTGTAGGACGAAGGTGCTTTACCTTTGCTGTCGAAGTGCACATTCGGAGTCGAGGTCGAGTCACCACTACTAGCCGTGGTGTCGGCAGCGAAGACAGCAGGGCAGAGGCCACTGCCAAAAGTCATTACCAAAGCTATTTTGAGGGTCTTGCTAAACATGAGTTTTCCTTTGCCAAAAATCTGCTAGAAGCGTCAGCCTGCCGTTTGCGCGGGTATCAACATCGGCAACTTGACCTTGCAGCAGATTATTAACATACTCATTTTATAACGAGAAATTCTAAATTCCCCATAATGAATAACATAAAGGTTATGAGATGACGCCTTGGCGCCTCCGTCAATTTTTAGCGCTGATTGAATATGCCCATTTTGGCCGAGCCGCTAAGGCTTTGGGCGTTTCTCAGCCCGCGCTGAGTAAAAGCCTCCAATTACTCGAGCGTGAGCTTGGAGTCATCTTGTTCGACCGACGCCGGGAAGGCATTAGGTTGACTGCGTTTGGCGAACTACTTCGAGAGAAAAGCCAGCATCTCTTGATGGCAGAAGAAGATTTGCGACGTGATCTTGCCTTGCTCGCGCGGGGCGGAAATGGCTCGCTCAAGGTAGCGCTTGGTCCGTATTCAAGCATCACCAGTGGTTTTGCTAGCATTGCCCGATTGCATGCCTGCCATCCACAAATAAAAATCACCGCGCATGTGAGCGGCTGGGCCGATGTGGCGCATCAAGTTGCTACCGGAGAGGTTGATTTAGGAATTGCCGAGATCAGCGCATTACGCGGGAGAGAGGAGTTCGCCTGCGAACTGGTGGGTGAGCACGTGGGCCGATTATTTTGTCGCCCCGGGCATCCATTGCTTGCACAGCGCTTGTCTATGAACGTGGCGCAAACACTCGATTATCCTTGGGTAGCGTCGCGCATTCCGCTGCGACTAGCTTCGCATTTGTTGCCGGCTACCCTGGGCTGTGCCGGTGTTTACGATGTGGCAAATGGGGATTTCGTGCCGGCGATTGAGATCAACGTACCAATGCAAATGAAGGCCTTCGTCGAGAACAGCAATGCTTTGGCGTTGGGTTACCTGTCGACCTTTGAGCAGGAGTTAGTGGCCGGTGAAATCGTCGCCTTACCTCTTCAAGATCTGACGCTGAAGACTCATTATGGCTTCATCCATCTTAAAGAGCGGTCGTTGCCGCCTGCGGTCCACCTGTACATGAAGGAAGTGCGGACGATGGAAGAACAGATCGGTCAACGTGAGCGCCATTTGGCCCATTTAATGGGGCTGCCAAGTGATACTCCGTAACGCCCTTAGGCCAATAGCCAAATAGAAACGCCAGACATCGCTGCGGACCTCACCTGTTCCGTTCTCTGGATGACTATCGTCCTGCCCCTCCTGTAGTGAGCCATTGGCCGCGGAGGATGTCACTCATTGCGCAGGCGACAAACCAGCTAGCAACTTCAGTAATTCCTTACAGCTCCGCCAATGTCCTGACTCTTAGACTGACACATCTTGAGCCTCCCACCGGACTTGCAGCAGAGCCGAGGTTCCTTTGAACGACAATGGGACCACCTGGGCCTATTGCAGGATCCTTCTGCTGCTGGAGTAACATGATGCAGACCATTACTACCAGGCCAGTGCGCAAAACTGTTCGAGCCTTTCCCTCGCAAAAGACACTATCAGCGAGCACGAGTTTCCAGCAGGGCGTCTGCCCGCCTTATGAGGAGCGAATCGAATATTGGTTGGAATATTTCCAACAACTCCAACAAGGACCCGCTGTACTGTTAAAGATGGATTTGGACGGCCTTCTTGAACACGAAGTGCGAGCTCGCTACATCCGCAATGATGAGACTTCGCGTCACGCCCTCGAACGACAGGTCCGTAAATTGACTGCCATGCAGCGCGCACTTGTGGCCCTGGGCAACGACAAATTGGCGCCTTTTCTTAATGATGTACTCCGACAGCTCGTACAGATCGTAACTGATTCAACCCTGATGGCATTGAGGAATGACTAATGGCGATCAATCATTCAGTTGCACGCTCATACAACGAGCGGCCTGACTATTGGCAACAATGGTTCTCCACCCTGGCCAAGGATCCTAATGGGTTGGCCGTCTGGCGGGTCATTTTTGAAGACGTAGACGTCTGTGAGTATAAAGTTGAGCCTAACGAGAGCCAACGACATGCAAGACGGCGCCACCAACGCAAACTTAAAGCCATGCAAATCGCCTTGGCCGAGCTGCAAGCACCAGAATTTGAAAGCGTGATGAAAAACATACGCCACCATCTCTGGCAATAAACGTGGTATACAACATAAGCGCCAGGCGCATCTGCCTGCAGTATTGACATCAACGTTTGTCTTCAAGACTTGAGCATGCCGCCACTGAACTGGCGCTAACATGCAATTAGAAAGCCTATGTAGAAAATCGGTTCGCTGGTGAGCATCCCATCCTGCACACTCACTCCGACCGGTAAGTCTACTGCACTGACTTCTTCAGTTCGGTGTCAGGACCGCAGAGGGGAAGCACTTGACGTGTTATCCCCTCGAATTCTGCATGCTTCACCTTATCAAGAGATGCCCACGGCCGGTGATCTTCAACTGGAGGCCGACTTTCGTGAGCACTGGCTAACCGTATCAAAAATCTCAAATGCTGGCAGAGGGGCCTCCCACCGAGTAAAGATTTTCAACGGACAGTTGTTACGGCTGAAGTTGTCAAGATCGATGAAAAAAAGCTCATTGTCCTTGCGGTAGAACTCGAGCATTGTTGCCTGTGCCTTCGATGTACACGCTCATACCCTTACTCAATGCCGGATTGATCGGCTGAGTAATCGAAACCAACACACCGCTAGTAACCCGTACGATGATCTGCTGGGCCTCTTGTGGCTGATCGTACTTTTTCTTCTCGACATAGTTGCCGCCTGCTGCCCCCGCAAGTGCGCCGGCAACCATGGCGACATCCCGTCCGGTACCACGTCCAATCAGGCTGCCAATCCCAAGCCCGCCCAGACCACCGAGCACGGCACCAACGCCACTATCATGATTGGTCTGCATTTGGGTCAGCATTATTTGCTCGATCTTCCCTGAGCGTATTTGCACTTCACCCGCACCGCCTTCGGTGGAGCCTACGGTGGAACAGGCTGTGGTAAGGACGGTCAATGCAGTGATCATCAGCCAAGACAGAATCATTTTCATCATTACGCACCTCTTGCTAGGACGTCAGTGGTCATACCGGTTTGTTGCGTTCTTTCATGAATTTGCAGTTATGACGACAAAGCCTCCCCGTCACATGTCGATAACGGGGTCGCATGAGTGGTTGCGTCAGGCACGGTCCCGAAGGGACGTTCGATGCCCCCGGTTTACAGTACCTGCCGTGCGCGATGCGATCTGGAGCATCGTGCCCAACGGCACTTTAAAATCGCCAAGTCATGTTGGTGTTCAGGCTTTGAATCCAAGCTTTGTCAAATTGCCCGGAGATTTGATTGCCCGATATTGTTTTGCTCTGCTCCACCGGCATGTTACCGAGCCAAACCAAGGCCCAGCTCACGTTAACCTCAGTGTCCCGATTCAAGGCATAAGTGGCGCCTGTTCCAAGGCGCCAGGATTCACCCATGGGAACAATGACGCTACGATGGCTATCGGACACGGCACTGCTGTCGTAGGCCATACCGACATTCCATAACCATTGTTCGGTGGCTTGGTATTGCGCACCGAGGGACAGGTGCCAAGTGTCCTTAAAACCAGCGTCCACGGTCGTTGATTGTGAGCCTAACGCGCTCGTATCGACCTGCACGCCAATGTCGCCAAATTCCGACCAGTCCTGCCAGTTTGCCGAGGCCAATAAGGCCCATTGCCGGTTCAATTGCTGGAACAGGCTCAAGGTCAGCGTTTGAGGCACCTTCAAGTCGAGTTCCGTCTTGGTATTATTGATCCGATCAAGCACCGGCCCCTGGCCCTTGACGTCGAGCCGATCTTCGAAGTCCAGATCGATTTGACTGGTGTAAGCCAGACCAATGCGTGTGCCAGGTTGCGGGGCATAGATCACCCCGACGTTGGCGCCATAACCCCAAGTGCCATCCTGGTACTTGTATTGACCATCTGCGCGATCGCTGCCGCCCAAAGGAGAACGATCAATGGCCGTCTGCGCCTGCAGCATACCGTACATTGCCTTAACGCCTAGGCCCACCGACCACTGCTCGTTAAAGCGATAGGCCACGCTGGGCACCAGCGACAACCCGAGCAAACTTGAGTTTTGAGCAAAATAACGTCCGGACCAGTCGTTGTCATAATTGATTGCCAGGCCGAAGTCCCCGTAAGCTCCAAAGCCTACGCTCCAATGATCGTCAAGCTCATGACTGATGAAAAAGCTGCCGCTCGGCAGTGGGTCGAGCGCGTTACCACTGCCGCTGCCGGACACATTGCTACCAGAATCACGGTCAAAGGTCAGATCGCCGTAGATCACCTGCAAACCGCCGGAGATTTGCGTTCCGGATAAATAGCTCATGCCGGCCGGATTGCTCGCAATGGTTGACGGGCCTTGGGCACGAGCCGCAGCGCCGGCATTAGCCAATCCGGCGTTATCGGTACCGATTTCATATAACAAGATACCGCCGGCCCAAACGGGCGAACTGCATAGCGCAAGCCAAGCGAGAACAAGCAGAACTAAGGGTCTGATGTACATGGGTAAATTCCATTTTCAATAAAAAAGCAGGGGGTTATAGAGGTTACTTGGGAAACAACAGGGTTAACGCCACTCGAAATCCCCAACCTTGAGCACCATCTCGCGGACTCTCGACCCAGTATCGCGGCCCGACCTGTAGGCTCATGGGCTGCCGGCTCACCTTGAACAACTGGTTCACGAAAAGGTTGATGGGAACTGACCATTCACGGGCCTGCCAATCGTATGTAGATTCCGTATTGATGCCGTAGGTGGTGTAGGTCTTGGTGGTGTAACTAAAAAACGGTTGAGCAAACGTTTGATTGACCTTGTTTTTGTCATCTGGCGGACTGTTATCCAGTGTCCAGAGGTGATTGGCGAGAATACCCCGGGTCCAGCCATCGCTCTGTTTGAGAGCAACCGCTGTGGGGCCGGCCGCCCATTGCTCAGCGCTTAGCCGCTCATCACTGCCGGAGGGGAGTAACAGCGCGGGACCAGCCCCCCAAATCCATCCGTTTTCAGTCGGCTGCTTGGGCGAAAAAAACAAGCTCTGCGTAATATCCCCGACGCCGGATGAATCTTGGGCCCCACCCGGGCCCAAGCCATGCTGATCAACGATCGGTAAAATGGTGCGGGAAATGAGGCTCCACTCGTCATTGAGGCTAAAAGGCAAAACCGGCTGGATATTCGTGACGCTTTGATAACCATCACTTCCAGGCTCCAGTTTTTGATCCCAGTTGTACTGAATCGGCAGACTGTAAAGAGCGGCGACTGGATTAAGCGATTGCTTGGCCAATTCTGCCTGGTTGTCAGCAAGCCCGGTTTGCGACCAACTGATCGCCAGCATCATCAGCGACACACATGGATAGCCTTTGCGCATATGCAGCTCTCATCCCGATGGGAGATAGAGAAATCCAAGTAGGCCTAAGCGAAGCGGCCAAATCTGTCAGAGCCCGTGGGCTTCCGACAACGACGCGCCGCTCGGCGCTCAATGCGTTTGCGGCGGATAAATGACGCGCCACTCCTTAGCCATATCCACGACCGTCCAATGCCTGCTAAGCGCTTCGTCCAACGCCTTGTCAAGCTTGCCGACTTTCGAGTCCCGGTCGTAGGCCCATTCCCGCTGTGCATCCGTGTGATGCACTAAACCCATAAAGCGCTTGCCAGTACCCGCAGCGGTCCATTGCAACATTTGCTGGTCACCGTCAGAATTACCAAAGGCAAAAATCGGACGACGACCAATCACCGCTTCAATACTGACCGGCTTGCCAGGGCCATCGTCGTTTTGGGCGATTTTAGGTAGGCGCATGATCAGCGGCTTGCCACCGTTATATTTGTACTCGCCGTAGAAGGAAGTGCCGATCACTTGTTCGGGAGGAATGCCATAGACCTTATCTGTCCAAGCGCGCATAAAGGCCACTTCGCCCCCGGAGACGATATAGGTTTTAAAGCCGTTTCCTCGCAGATAAGCGAGTAACTCCAGCATGGGTTGGTAGACCATTTCGGTGTAAGGTCTATGAGTCTTGGGGTGAACTGCTTGGGCCATCCAGTTACGGACGTTAGTCAAAAATGCTTGTGTGCTAATGCCAGTGTGAGTGGCATAAATAATTTTCAACCACCCCTCGTTACCACTGTTAGCCAAGGTCTTAATGTCGTTCTCCAACACCGCCTTGAACGGTTGCTGAGTTTTCCATTCGGGATGCTGCGGCGCCAAACGTTTGACCTCAGCTAAAGCGAACAGCATTTGAAAATACACCGGCTGCTCGCTCCATAACGTTCCATCGTTATCAAACACGGCAATACGCGCCGCCGGGGCAACAAAGTCCTTGGAGCCTTTGGTCGTGACTGCATGGACAAATTCAATGATGGCGCGTCGGGAAGAGCCGTCTTGCCAAGAGGGCAATGGTTCGGCTGCTTGCAGTAGCAACGGCCACCATAAGATTAGCCAGAGCCAACGCAGGAATGGACGAGTTAATACAGTTCGGTTCATCACTTTATCCTTAAAACCGGGTGAGCCCGTGGGCCAGAAATCATCCACCGCTTATGGTCGGCGCTGAGCATCGACCAACCATTACGTGGGACGGAGGTCGGTGTCCTGCGCATCAGTTGTTATTTCAGGAACGTTTTCAGATCGCTCACCGTCTCGCTAATGGCTGCTTTGAAGTCATCAACGGTGATTTGTTGGGTGCTATTTTTCAGAGGCGTGCCAAATACCTTACGTACGACCTTGGCCAATGGCTTGCCCGTGGCCAGATCTATAAACTCCACCTCGATATACAGCTCAGTGTTTTGATCGCGGTAACCGGTGACGGCTTCTGTAGCACCGACCACGGCAGCGATCGGTACCACTTCATACCAACGCATGCCCTCATTGGTCGCAGCAACACCTGTCATGGCCGTGCGCATGAGCATGGCCTTTGCACCGAGTGGTACCGATTGAGTATCGGGAACGACGCGATAGGTCTGTTTGAGCACCTCTTTCACGCTGTCACTGCTGAATGATTGAATCTGCTGCAGCGTTTGCAGGTTGACCCGCTCAGTCGGCTTAATGGCTAAAAAGATTTGTAGACGGTCGAACACCACAGTGTCATAACCTGCCGGCTTGAAATCAGGCGAAACCCAGCGCAATACCGGGTGGCCGCTGGCCGACTTCACCGGCTGTAGATCGTCATAGTTGGTTAGAAAACCTGAAAACTGATCTCTTTCAGTTATTTTCGAAGTGCATCCTGTGACCAGCAAACTACTTACCAGCACACCGACAAACCATTGATAGGCAATCTTCATTTGATGCTCCCGGCAATAATTACTTCACGGGTTAACAGATATACGCCCACATCAAGTCGCGATGGCAGCCTCGCCGAGGCTGCCATTATCGTGGTTTGATTAATTGCCGGATGGCATTGGCAGGTTAATGCCGTCCTTTTTCAGAAGTTCACGGACCGATTGAAACTTCTGATACTGCGACAGTGTGATAGGGCCGTCATATCCCATGCTTTGCATTTTGCGCGGAGGATAATCCACGTAGGTTTTCATCAGTTTCATGATGGCGCTGGAGATCGGCACCATGGTCCAGGTGTGTTCGGTAAAATTATTCATAAAGATGTCATAACGCTCTTGCGGATCTTGCAGTAAGTCAAATACTTGCGGCACGATAGCTACGTATTTTTCCGCACCCTTCCATCCTAGGTTGGTGTCTACCGCCAACCCTCCGGTTTGTGCGCCATCGTCACCCCGCAAGTTGAACACCGCCTTGAAGTTGCCGACGCGAGCTGCGCCCGGTGACAGTTCGTTTTCGGTGAAATAAAACCACTCTTTACGCGGCGAAGGGCTCCGGCCAGTGAGCATCGGGAGCATGTCGTAACTGTCGAAAATAATCGGCTGACCTTCACGATCTTTTTCAGGCAATTTCACCCCGGCCACAGAAGCAAATGTTGCCATCAAATCCAGGCCGCCGAGGATTTCATGGTTTTTTGTATTGGGCTTAATTTTGCCTGGCCAGACAGCGATCGCCGGTACACGATTGCCCCCTTCACGAACCGTGCCCTTGGTGCCGCGAAATGGTGTGTAACCGGCGTCTGGATAAACGTCTTGCCAAGCGCCATTATCGGTGGTGTAAACCACCAAGGTATTTTTATCCAAACCCAGCGCTTTGAGCTTTTGCATGATGCGGCCAATGCGGGTGTCCAGTTCGACCACCGAATCGGCATATTTGGATTTGGAAATCGACTTGTGCACAAACTCCGGTGCTGGCAGGTTGGGCTGGTGCACCTTCATAAAATTGACGTTGATAAAAAACGGTTTGTTCGATTTGGCTGCTGTGTCGAGGAACTCCAAAGCGGCTTTTTCTACATAGTTGTCAAAGAAGGGAATGCCTACCACACCGGGCTTGCCATCGATCACCGGTTTGTCCACGTACTGGCCGTTGATCTTGAACTCTTCGATCGGTTTTTCACCTGCCTTGCCCGAGAGCGCGCCCTTGGTCACCCGTTGAAACATCGCCCGAGTTTCGGGATCCATGTCTGGGAACCATTCAGGATCAGCATAGGTGTAGGCATTGAGGTGATACAGGCCGACGTATTTCATAACGTCGTATCCCTGAGCGTTGGGTAGCGCGTAGTCGGCCTCGCCCAAATGCCACTTGCCAGTAAAGTAAGTGTCGTAGCCACCGGTTTTAAGCACTGAGCCGAGCGTCCATTCGGCCGCTGGCAACCCGCCGCCTTGCCCTTGGAAAGCCACGGTAGTCATACCGCTGCGATTGGGAATGCGCCCGGTCTGCATCGCCGCACGGCCTGGCGTGCAGCTGGGCTGGGCATAAAAGGAATAAAACGTGGTGCCATCCGCAGCCAATTGATCGATGCTGGGGGTAGGCATGCCTCGCCCGACGCCGCCTCCGTAAGGACCCAGATCGCCATAGCCAGTATCATCGGAGACGATGAACAGGATGTTCGTTTTTTCCGTCTGCGCGGCCTGAGCCCATCCAGTCAATGATAAAAGTGCAGCAAACACGATAGAAAGCTTAAAGCGATCCGATAACGATTCCATACCAGAGTTCCTCATTGTTTCATGGTGTTGGCAACCGAGTGATGAGTGCACAGCAACATTGACCCTTGGTGCATTGACCACCGCGTTATTAGCCTAGGCATGTGCAGGGAAGGAGTGCTGTAGGTAAAACCTGAATATTGCGCTCGCAAGTGCATGGTCAGGGCGCTGATGGAAAAACACGTCACTATCCGGTGCGCCGTATTGGCTACCGAAAAAAGCTGGACAAATATAAAGAGCGATTGCAAAAGAGCCTTTCCATCGCCCACAGACAGCGCTCACTCTCAGTGAAGGAGTGGTCGATTTTCGCTCGGCGCAGGCACACCGCTGCGCTCATCGGTTGTATTGCCTGTGAACAGCCTTTGGGGCTTGTCTAGATCATTGATGGTGACAAGGCCCCCCTCGCAATCTCTCGACAAGGCAAGGCAGTATTTCCCTACGCACTCTGAAGGATCCGATGATCCTTTCTGCGCGCCATGATCGCGATAATCGCCCCATCATCCAGCGTCGTCTTAAGACGTACGTCGCCGACGATTCATCCCGCAATGCGACCTGACAAGGCTCGAAAGGTGCTGCGCATAGCGCCCTCGGGGCTGTACCAATCGGATGCGCAAACATGTTGGCCCGTTGCCAGGCCCGCAAACCGCCCCTTCCCAGGAGTCAGCCCCGGAAGGCTTTCTGCGGTGGACTCAAGCTTCGCATGTACCTGCTTATGAGTCAGGCGCCAACCTACATACACGTGGCGATCTGTGTGAGAGTTCAATTCTTACTGACCAGGTCAGCTCTCGTTTTTACAGAGGCTGTCGGGCACGATGAAACATGAACTGGTGGTAACTTTTTCAACCCTTGGCGGCTCACGAGATATTGTCATTTCGTCAAAAGCCAAAATTGCCTTTTGCGTCACCTGCGTCGGGCTGGTGGGCGTCATCACGGTTATGGGCGTCGCTCTCGTATCGACCTTATCGGCATTAGCCGAAGCCAAGACCCAACTGTCGACCCTGCATAAAGAACCGGTAGTGCAGCAGCAGAAAAGCGACCTCATACCCCCTTTACAGACTGAAAGGGTCATCGCGTCGAATGCGGTGCAACCGCTACAAGTGCTGCGTATTAAGGTCGCTGAAAACAACATTTCGGCGCCTCGGCCTGTGAGCGCTCCTGCCCCGGCGGTGACCCCCGCACCCCGACAACCGGCAGAACGCACACTCCTGTTCAACTTAATCCCTAATGGTTCGCCCCTTAAAAAGGCGAGCCGGATCAGCTCTTACTTTGGTAGGCGCATGCACCCTATCTTGCACCGTATACGCAATCATCGAGGTATCGATTTCGGGGCAAGAACGGGGACACCCGTTTATGCGACAGCAAGCGGCATTGTTGGCGAAGCCAAGAAAAATAGCAGGGGTTATGGTCAACAGATTGTCGTTCAGCATGGCCTGGGATTTTCCAGTCGCTACGCTCACCTGAGTCACTTGTCTGTAAAGGCAGGTGATTATGTCGCCAAGGGAACTCTACTCGGGCAGAGCGGTAATTCGGGGCGTAGTACCGGCCCTCACTTGCACTACGAAGTTTTGTATCGAGGGAAAAACCTTGACCCACTCAATTTTGTCCGCTGGTCAAATACTAACTTCCAAGCCATTTTTACTGAAGAAAAGGGGGTCCCGTGGGCGTCTTTAATAAAACAAAGTCAATGGTCTCAAATAGCCAGCTTACCATTCTGGCCGAAGGTTGTTCAGTGAAGGGTGAGCTGTGTGTGACAGGAAATATATTGGTCGCGGGTTTTATGGAGGGCAAAATTGCCTGCCAGAACAGCATCTCCATTGGCATTTCCGGGGCTGTACGCGGCACGGTGCGAGGGCGGGAATTGGTCGTGTCAGGCATGATGGAAGGCGATGTCTATGCCGAGGTTGTGGAGATTCTGGCCGGCGGCCGAATCCAGGGGACTATTCAAGCCGAGCAACTAATTATTGAGCGTGGCGGCTTTTTTTCTGGCGCTTCTTCAGCTACCACAAAAAACCAGGAAAAAAGCATGGCACCATTGCCCGAGGTTAGCCAAGCGGTACTGTTGGAGACCGATAATCCTTAATGGCCGCGGCCGACGGGTGAAGGCGCGCCAGCTGTTACCGGCTTGGCGCTGCCTGGAGCCCTGCGGCGTAAAAGGCTGCTTTAGGAGTGAGCTCGCTCATGAGCACCGCAAGCGGTAGAGGAGGGAATGGAGCGACCAAGGCGAGTTCACATGTCTAGGCTAAGTATTGAGCGTCTCACCCTAACTTATGTTTACCATTGAGCGGAGTCAGTCAGAGCTCAGGTTGAGGATTGCCCCTAAACTTGAGGTAACGCGCAAACGGCTCGCGCTGTTCTGGCGCTCGATCGCTAATTCATTAACCAGACGAGTTCTTGAGTTAGCCCAATCAGGTCAGCATGTCGACTCCCTCACCTGGGCAGGTTGCTATTAGCCTCCACGATGCCATCTTCCCGTTCAGCTTCTTCGATCAACCGAGCGACACCCCGGCTCAGCGGCAGTAGCGATTCATCTAACATCGCCAGTGCCTCCTGCACGTTTTTGCTTACTTCTAAAGAGCCGCGTTGCGCTACCCACTTGTTCAACTCGGCGATGGCTGCGGCTAAAGCCCATTGGTTTCGACCCTGCAAAATCAGCAAGTCGGCGATTAAGGTCAATTTATTCATGACATCCTCCGGCAGCGGAAGGTAATTCCGTATAATTACCTAAAGGGAAAAAACCCGTCAGAGTTGATACTCATCGAATACCTCAACCCATTCGCGATAGTGCTCATGAAGCATCGATTGTGCGGGCTGCGTATTAACCATGAGCCTGTGGTCGTTAGAGGGCCAAGAAGCCAAATATGCTTCCAACCATTGCATCAACGCTAAGCGAGAGTAGGGACAAGGCATCCATGCGTCCAAGGCACCAGCGAGACGTTCGATCTCTACAGGAGCGATCCAGGGTGCCGAGGTCATGGGCAGGCTCCTTGCTTCATACCAGCAGAACGAAGATCGAATGAAATGGCCGGGGCCCGTTCACGGCTTACATATCAAGATACTTCACGCTTATACACGGCTCTGGAGTCGAACCAGAACCGAGGAAGCATCACGCCGCCACTGCAGCACTCCTTATGTCGATCGTCCACTCAGGGCGCTGGATGCCTTTTGACTGGGGGGAGTGTTCGCGAGATGGCTTTGATGGTAGTGATGGTCGCCACTATCGCTCTGTCAGTATTCCTTGATTATGCCGTAGGAAAAATCTGCCTGATCTGCCGCTATGCCTCGCAGGCAGGCGATAGCATCAACCCAGAAAAGGCTTCCCGGACAATGCACCACCATCGTTTTTTATCAGTGCGCCGACTTGATGAAGCGCATCCATGGCTCAACAAACGCAGTTTTAGATAGTGCAAGTTTAAGGGTTCCCTTACAGCGAAGAGGGCGTGACAAGCGCTCAATAGGTAATGCCAGCACAGAATCACTACTGTGCTTGAATGTTCCAGTAGCCTGACACCGAAGTTAGGGCATTAGGGTGAAAAGCACGGTTTACAAAGGAATAAATTAATAGGTAACGGTCAAGCTTTAAATATCGAGGGAATGGCGATGAAAAAATGTTCCTTGCTGCTGATTCTATTAACGACACAGACTGCCATGGCCGCAACCTCAACGAATCTAGCGGTGACGGGGCTCATTGAGCCGCCGTCATGCGACATTGCCGTAGGGGCAAGCGACTTTGATGTTGGCGACATTTCCGTAGGCATGTTAAGCCGGAATGCAGAAGTGCGATTGCCCGATCAGACTACACCGCTCACGATTGTTTGTGCAGGCCCCACGCTAGTTGGTATCAGAGGGACTGATAATCGGGCTGGAACCGCTTCCTCGGTTAAAGATGTTCGTTTCGGATTGGGCCTTGACATCTCGGGTAATAAAATTGGCTGGTACGAGTTTGAGGTGCCTGTTAGCGGCCTCGCCATCGATGGTCAGGCAGGCTTTGTCGCCTCTAGCGATACCAATGGCACTACGTGGGCTAGCCCATTTCCTCGCTACGTAGGAACTCAAGCCAACTACATCCTCTCATTCAGTACAGTATCGTCGTCAGCCCCCAGCCCTTTCAGCACGATGAGCGGCACGATGAGATTGGCGACGGCTATTGCGCCATACTCGACACTGAATACCAGTGCCGAAATACACCTGGATGGCTCGGCTACGCTGACATTGATATACCTTTGACCTCATAGCGAATGCTAACGAGCAAGCGCGAATATGCTTTTGGGCTCGAGGCGGCTTGGCTTGCTCTATTAAACTTTGACCATGAACCTGAGCCGCACTTAGGATGTGGCGCGGCACTGCCAAATACTGTCGTTAACGCTGGAGGCGTTTAAGCACAAAGCCGACCATCTTCTTCGCGGCGCGCGATATCGCTGTCAGGAAGTGAGCTTAAATAGGTGGGCGCACAGGAAGTCGCCTGATTTGTTGTGCCCCCGGTCGGGCTGCTAGTTGCTTCAGGTTTCCCCTGTGACCCGCTGATAGTGTATGAAGTAAGTCTCACGCACCGCAAGTGTTTATTTGCCAAGTGTGGTGAATAGTTTTTCTCTGTCTAAAAATCAGATCCAAACTTAGTCATACAACTTGCAATCCCTTGGAACCAGCTTAAATAGCGTCATACGCCGAAGCCAGGATAATAAATCCTTAAAGAAAAGCTTCACTTCCCTGCAACCCCCAATGGGTTGCATCGCTCAAGAAGTAATCCTGGCGTCTAAAACTCTGAACGTCAGATTGAATGCTAGAGCGATGCTGCGCCCCGCTGCATACGCCACGCGCCTCGATGTATCAGGCGCTGGTAAGACGCGAGTCGTGGCGCACATAGTTAACGACCATGTATTTTATACTCGCTAATACGTCGCTCACTGCCCGCTGTCCATTTACATCACATACCGGCAGGACAGCTGGGCGGCATCTCCTTTAACGGCGAGGCTTCGCGGTGGCGAAGCGCATGTCGATTGCTTAACAGGCCCGACGTAGGCCGCTTTAGATCGTTGGCGATCGGAGACGGCAAATACTTCAAGCCCCCCTCACGCCTGGATCGTCCACGGTTTATTCACCCAGCGTTACTTCTCGGCCATCCGCAAAACGATAAGTGCGTGGCTGCCATCCAAAAACAAGTTTAGAAGCGTCAGCGTCCTTCAAGACCTTGTCACCCTCCACCTGGGCGTTGTAATCCAGGCGCCAGACTTGGTTAAGAACCTCTCCAGGCGGCACGGCGCTATCGGTCGAAACAAAGGCATGTTTCAGGTCTGTGCCGGCCTGATCGCGAATAAGAATGTCACCGGTAATGCCAACAATCTTTGTCTTGCTGTTATTGGCAAAGGTCATCCCGATGTTAAAGTGACCTTGTTTTTTTTCTTCAACATACTCAAATGACTCCACAGCTGGTGAGAGCGCGGTCTGCATTTCCTCGAGCACCTTAGCGTTGACGGCATCGGCTTTTTGTTGCATATCGGCATCAACCTTTGCTTTTAATGCAGCGGCGGCCTGCTGCTCTTCCTGCACACTGTTCCATTGCGCTTGGTTTTCAATAGCCTGGCCGATGCTAATAGATTCCGGTACTGCGCCTCCTGTAGCGCGAATCTCTTCAGCTCGCAGCAGATATTCACCGATTAGTTTTCTGTCCGGGTCGGTTAACTGTTGGATATTTCGTTGAAGCTGCGGGTCTTGTTTCCAGTCCCCGGTTCGTGAAAGTTTATAATCCTTCGGATCTGAGCACGCGGCGAGCAATAGGCAAACTGCCACGGTGCCAAGTAGTTTAAATTGCATTGATATCCCCTACGCTCATGTGGGCGGACGCGGAACTGCGAACGCGAGAGGCCTCAATTTGCAGTTTTGCACGCAATGTTGTCTGTAGGGTTTTCCCGATTTGAGGTGGCGGAGCGGGAGGGGCTTGCATGAAGAGTGCACAGCCAGACACAAAAGCGTTTGGTTAGCCCCTTCTGCGGGCGACCCGATGATATTCGGGTTGTCTCGTTAGTCAGCCTGCCATCCCTTAATCGTTCAGGTCTGCGCAAAGACTTCAAAGTGAGCAGGAATTCCAGCAGTGCGCCGTAGGATATCCCTTCAAGAAATAGCTAATCCCGCCGTTATGGTTAATGTGCTTGGCCTTTCTGGCCACGCCTCTACTGGCGAGGTTTACCCCGATGAAATATGGATGTTTGTACTCTTGCCTGTTCTTGCTCAGTCCACTCGTTTATGCACTCGAGCCCACCAATGCAGGCGCCATTCGTTTTGAAGGGCTTGTGACAGACCCATCGTGTCAGATCACGCCGGCCGCGCTTCAGGCAGATGGGCGAAAACCTTATATAGCCGTTCAATTATTGGAGTGTCGCACGTCGGTCCAGGCCTCGTTAGGAACCTCCGTGAATGCAACGGGTTATCTGAAAAACCACGTGCTCCGAGCAGACAGGCTCACCAACTTGCCACATCCGCAGGTCGCTGGTGAAAGCATGATGCTGACCCTGGATTATTTTTGAGGTTTTAGCAGGCAAAGTCACGGGATGCCAGCCACGCCAATCGGCGTGATTGCGCGCACGTTTCGGCCATTGGGAAGGGGGAGGCGGCCTCTGAAAGGCGGTCAGGTAAAGTTCAACGTCTCCAGGAAACTGCTGCGAGCGCTTGTCGCTCAAGGGCGATTGCTCATTACCCCGGGAGCAGAAATTGCATTACTGCTCCCCCATGACATCGGTTAATTCTACTGCTAAAGACGGACGCCGGCGGTAATCATGGCCGCACTGGTGCCCAGCAATACGAGCTCGGTGGCTACTGAGCCGAAATGCGCTCCTAACGATGGAATAATCGCCGGCGCGACACCAAAACGGTTCAACGGAATCTTATCTTTGTAGTCGCCGTGGTACCCTTGAATCAACCCACCGCTTAATTTCAAGTACACCGGATAGGTGGGATTATCAAAACGCTTTCCAGCATACAAGTAGAACGACCGTTGACTGAATGAATTTTTGAACGTGGACGCCCCGAACAATAGGCCGGAGTCTTCGTTGCGCTCCAGCCCCAACAATTCCTGGGTGTTATTATGATCGGGATCTGCGGAATAGTGACGGGTGTAAAGACTGGTTTGTAGGTACCAAAAACCCTTGCTTTGTTGTTGCAACGGCTCCTGCGCAAACGCCGGCAGATATAGCCCGCAAAGCAATAGACCCCAAACCTGTCGCCGATAAATTTTAGACATTTTTCGAATCACTCTGCAGGCATGCACCCACGCTTAAAAAGGATTTCATAGGTGAGCGTGCAATGAAAATATTAGGGACGACGCCTGGCGTCTCGCCGAAAATTTTAAGCAGAATGCTGCCGACGCCCAAAAACAATAATCATCAATTTGCGGCATTAATTATCAAACGCCACTCAGGGTTTCCTGTCGGTGTGTTAGAGCTGTCCTGCTATCTAAAAATGCGCACGCTCGTCGTCCAGCTGGACGTCGCTGGAAGCAGATGGCCGCGAGTTTATAATTGCCGTGAGCCCGCAGACCCGGACGGTCTATCGGGCTCATCCCCGGAATACGACGCTCCAGCTGGAGCGTCGGCGCCACTCCTAATATGTAAGCTTGGTTGATTACATCACCTCCGCTCACCCACCGACACGTTACCAACGTGTCAACGGTTTCGGCGGGGGTCCTGTCCGCCGTTTCCGAGTCATAGCGTTTAGCAGGGCAAGTGCCTGCTTGGTGTCAAGCCAATCCAACTCCGACAATGCATCGCAAGAAGATGAACGAACCACCTTGCGGTCAGAGTCACTCCGCGTTTGCGGCGCAGCCTGGCTGTCAGCCGCGCCTGTTTTATCATCGATGGTCACTGGCTCGATCTCTCAACGTGGACATGGCTTCAAAATGCATCCGAAAACCGATAGCGCATGTCATCGCAAGCACATCAGCAAAACTCGGCTCAGTAGACATCGAGAGCCTACGTAAAAGATTTGCGCGTCGATTGCTGGGGGGGCTGGCGGGCTGCGTTAAATCTTTGCACCGAGCAAGGTGACTCAATACACTATGCAAAAGGCCCGGATCATTTGCACGAAGGCAGTTTTGTAAATGTATCGCCAGCTCTTCATCTGAAATGACCCGAGGGATTGGACTGGCTTCAACTTCCCCAATTTCTTGTATTTGATTCATAGCGACCTCCTAAGAAGCGCGAACACCTAAGGAGCTGGCTTTTCGCGCATTTCCGATGTAGACCATCAATCAAAAACTCGATGCTTCCAACGAACTCTTTAGCGTTTGCTACACTTTCTCCCAGCCTAAGAATCTATACGCCACCCATGCCTGTCATTCGACAGTACACCGGCTCCGAATATCATCTTCTCAAGTTAACCCGCCCCAGGCCGACGCTTTGAGAACGGGGCGTTTGATAGCAATTTCAATGCTTGGTTGTTTTTCGTCTGTAGGGAATTCCTTCTTTCTTGTGGCGACAGCAGGAAGGATAAGTGCGGTAGATCATTGCACAGGAAAAAACAAGGCAACCGAATAGTCCAACGCGATGCAGCTGGTATCCAAATTACTGGAGGTCAGCAGCACTGCAGTGCTATCGAGCAGAACCAGCGTGCTTATCGAGCCCTATGCTATGTTCCAAACTCTTGAGCAGTCTTGTTCTAAGCCTGAGCGCTATTTAAAAGCGCTCAATGAGGCGAGCATCTTGTCGACACGTTGATGGAGGTGATGGAAACCGTCGAAGGATTCGCAGAGTTTGCAGGTTTTCCCTACAGTCGCCTCCTCGAATGTTGACATTAAATACGCCTAGACAAGGCCCGGCGAATTGTCCTATGCCAAAATTAGTCATCCTCGATGAATGTTAGAGTTTCCTATCGCCATACTGTCGCGCTGCAATGGCTTGCATCGCCATCAGCCAGATACCGCCCTCGGTATGAATGTGAGTGCGTGTAATTTTCCTTTTGAGTCCCTGGAGCAAACAATGAAAATCTCGCCCAGTCTCACTCTCGCCGCGGTTTTTTTTGCTCCTTTTTCCGTCATATCTCAAGCGGCTCAAATTGTTGATCTAACCCTAATTGGCCAGTTGGTACCTGTTGCATGTGATATCAACCTGGTGGGTGGAGCGGAGGTTAACTACAACGTGATTCCTATGTCCTCGCTCAGCAGCACCAAAGCCACCCCCATCACCCCCAATATGGGCGGATCGGACCCGATAAAAACCATGACGGTAATCTGTGATGCGCCGGCGCAGTTTGCGGTCAAGCTTTTGGATAACCGCGCCTCGTCGGTTAACCCTCTTGTGCTTACAGGCGGCCTTCCCGCCGGCACCTCAGCCGACCAACTCTTTGGTCTGGGCCAAGATTCCACATCCACCAACATTGGTGCTTATATCGTAACGGCCAGAAGCGCCGACCTTAGCGTGGATGGCGCAGCAGGTAAGATGATCGTGAGCTCGGATGCCGGTACCTCTTGGGTCGACTCAACCGCAGGCCAACTGCTCAACACGAGCGCGTGGCGTATGTCCTGGACGCCAGCGGGAGCCCCCTCAGCGCCCGCGCCGGTGGCGACTGTGAGCCAGGGGCTGGGTATTTCAGCGGGCATTATTCCAACTGCCACCCTCAATACCGGCAACGCAATTCCTCTCAATGGCTTGCTGACCTTGGAAGTGATTTACCTCTAAGGCAGCTCGAGTTGACGACACTCAGGATTTCCTGACAGTAACTGCGCAACATTTACGCTCTAATGCGTTGGAGGTTGCTGGTAATGCAACGCCCTCACAAGTCCCCCCTCCCCAGTGGGGGCGCCAGCAACCTCATTAGACAACCCGGCGCACTGACGCTTAGGTCCGACATCCCAACGGCATAACCCATTGAGCGCCTGCCCCATGGTGACCAAACGCAATATCGCAGTCGTGGCTGCCTCGCCTAATATTTAACCCAGCCTTGCGCTGCCCAGCTAAGAATTATGATTGCCAGCAAAACCGCACACCCTGGTATTCAGCTGGTTTTTCTCATCCCTTAGGTTTATATCCTGCCGCGCCTAAATAGCGCGTATCGGTCAACTACACCTAAGCGCACAACGGTTGAAACTGAAGGATTATCCTACATAAAGAAACTGGTTTCTGGTATTTAATGTTAATCAGAGGCGGATTGGCAGAGCGCTATGAACGGAAGCGCTTCATGGGGATGATGCTGCCTGCAGTACTGCCAATTCGTCTCGCTTCTTGGCACCACCGGTTCGCTCAAGACGGTTCGAGCTCGATAACATCCTTGCACATCCGCAGCGCTGAAAATTAGCCTACTTACGGATGTATCCTCTTTGGATAACGGTCTTCCTCCTGCCCAGTATCAAACAGCCAAAAATCTCAGCCTGAATTTAAGTGAATTCAGGCGTCACTGCGAATGTCGACTGGTGAACAGGTCATTAGCGTATTCCGACTAGTTAAATCGATAGAAGCGTTGGGCATTGGTAAAATAGGCAGCTTGAGTAAAATGCCAAATCGGCCTGAAGAAATAGCATGAGCCGCGAACGACCGTATTTCTCCAGGCCTGCTCACTGCATTAGGGCTGTTTGCCCTTTGTCGATTTGATGGTGTTTACGAAAGAAGCCTGCGGGTTCTCAGTGCACGCGTCGACAACTCGCGGGGTTTGTGTAAGCGTGCCATCGACGTCCATGACGGCATCAACAGGCGTACCCGACTTAGTAAAACCCTCAACAAAAAAGACCGCACTGGGCTGATATTCTTCATCCATCTCCAAGAAGTCTGAACATGTCCACTTATCCACTGGAGTTTTGGGTGCCTTCGCCGCCAAAACACTGGAGCTAACCAGAATCGCTAGAGTCGCAATAAACGCTTGCTTGGCTTGCATTTTATGACCTCGGGATTAGGGAGTGATATTGATAAGTGCACGCCTGTACCAGGCGCTCACTCACATTAATATAGGTGAGTAATGACCATTGCGCGCAGCGAGACGGGCCATTTTATGCACTTTCCGCGAAATAATTCGTAATTGAAGCAGGTGGCAAATAATCCGAAAACATACAGTTGTTTTTGCGGCTTTCCCTACAGGTATTGGGTGTGATTTTTGATAACGCGCACCACCTTATTTTTGGGAGGTAATCACCCACAACTTCGTATTGCCGCGGCCGATACAAGTTGAACTATCCTAATTAACTGGTCGGAAAGTAGTTTAGAGCTCCTCATTAGTTTAAAAAGCTGACGCGCTGACCAAGAGCCCGACCAGGTACTCACCGTATTGACGGGATCCTGATCCTGCTTCATGCAGGAGGAATGAATGCGACGATCAATAAATCTGCCTGACCCAAACCCAGTGCCTGCGCTCTGGGCGCAGCACTGGAGATGGTCGATGTTGATACACCCCTCGATGAAACCACATAGCTAAACAGCTAAGCGCGATACACAGTTTGGTGCCTGCCGACCAGGTGTACTCGACCACGGCTAGCACGAGGCTCTGGGCGGGTCATGCTTTTTCGCGCATCCGGCTAAAGCTCTCTTACATTTGAGCCCGCACAAGCACTATGAAGGTTTTCCCTACAGACCCCTTGCAAAAACGCATGAACAATCAATGCGAAATTGGAAGTGTATAGGCGTGCAGTAGCCAGGATGAAAAATTGAGAATCGCCAATACCGTCCTCGTGCGCAATGACTGCTTGTTCAGCATAGCTTTCTGAACATGAAAAAGAGGGTACCTATATGTTGCTTGTCGACAGCGGTGATGTGATTAGTGACAACGCTCCTTTTGAAGAAGGAAGCGCCGACCGCCATCTGGACGCGCTAAACATACATAGTTTTGACGATTGCCGAAATATTGGAAGCGGACCGATTTTTATCATTGCTTCCGGGCCCTCCGCTAAAAATTTCCCGATTGAACAATTTTCACACATCCCCATGATCACCGTGAATGGCGCGATTTCTGCCTTTTTGGGCACTGTGGTTCGCCCATATTTTTATGTCTGCTCAGATAAGAAATTTTCCACTCAACAGCCAGCGCTGTTTAATATTGCGATGCGCTTGAGTCAGCGGACAGCGTTATGGCAAGAACATGTCGAGGGTGAGTACATTCAACCGAGGGGTGAGCTTTATTTTTTATCCAAACCTGGAAAATCATCACTTCGAAACTATATATTTCGCAACAAGGATTTGGTCAGGAACTACTCGCTACTAAGCGCCCGAAAAAATTCTCTGGGATTCAGTAAAAATATGAGCGCTGGTTTTTTTGATGCGAGAACCGTTGCCTATGTAGCGCTTCAGCTTTGCTATCATCTTGGATTTAATGAGGTGTACTTAGTGGGCGTAGATCTTGATCAGCAGTCCGGGCGCTTTTATGAGCACACCAACTCATTTGTTTCGCCTTGTGATATCCAGCGACACCTCCAATCCAGGATTTTACCTTCGCTACGCTTCATGGCAAAAAAAATCATCAGCAAAAACTTCAAAGTCTACAATCTTTCCCGCAGCTCGTGCATTTCAAGCGACATCATACCTTATAAAGATATCGCAACGATTAGAGCTCGCTGATGTCACGGCCAAGCAATGCCGCTAGCAGTTTACAGTTCGTTACCCGTTTTGATCCTATCAGAGTAGGAACTATGGAACAGGACCTGAATAAACACCTGAACGAGTTATTAAGGTCGCTGTTATGGTCAGGTATTGTTCTGACGGTTTCAGCAATGGCCGGACTCGTTTGGATTTGCGTATGAGGCTTTTGCCATGCTGCAGGACTGTCTGCGAGTTAACCGCCCCTTGTCATGTCGCAAATGTGGCTGGCTCCCGCTCGAAAGGGGGCAAGATTTATTTCGAGTGCGCAGCAGGATTTTTTGCTTGGCCAAATTTCAGCCAGAGTTCAATCGCCCTGTGTTAGTCGCGGCTACTTCAGAAGGCCAACACGGTAGCGCCGTTTGGCCGGGATTTATTAGGGGGCGTTCAATGCTGGAACTTGCAGTTTGTTGGGGTGGAGTTGCTATCACTGCTATCGGCTTCTGCGCCTATTCAAATGGCCATACCTCGCTCGGCTCGACGCTGTGGATCATTTCCGCTGATCTGTACATGGCCCTGGAGCTGTTCCAAAACTGGGCTAGATCGTAGGCTGTTGTTCCGCCGCGCATTCAAATCTCTATGCGCTCGGCCCAGCTACTCGGGGGCTTGAAAGTGCAGCTCAAACACCTGCCACGAAAAACAGGTCTCCGTTGTCTGTCGAACAGGTGTCGCTTCTTCATCGGTTAGCAATATTTGATCCAGCTCATCGCGAAGAAGGAGGAAGACATCACTGCTTTTGTTTGAACGAACAGTCTCCAGTGTCCAATGATGCTTGTTCACCAAATACAGGTTGAGTAACTCTCGATAAGGTAGGGGGTTGTCTTGCTCCCAGATCGAGTGCTGCCCCCTGAGGCGCTCGGCAAAACATATTAATTTATATTCGCCCAGGGCGAGTTGCGCAGCCTTAGGATAAACGCCGTCACGCCGCAAACTGGGGTCCTTATCGAGACGATATTGATGTTTGGTAATAAGCTTGGTCCACACCGAGCGATAGTTCATTTGCACACACCCCGGACTGACGTGATGGGGAACTCATCGATATCATGGGCGCTCACCAGCGAGCATCAAAAACCTCTTAAGGCCCGGTTATGCTGCAGCGATTCGGGTTCGACCATCGCGCGGCAACTAGAAGCGTCTATGACAACGCTTACGGACTCAATTCTCCTAAGCGCTCGAGAGGCCCTGTTTATGGCGGAGCCTGACCTTCGGTGCGCTTTCTCTCTACTTCATCGCGGCGCAATTTCAAACCTTTAGGCAATTTTCTGCTTCGGATCACGCTCGTCAAAATGCAGCGCAAAAGCCCCTCGCTGCTCGTGATTTTTCACCTGTAAACGAACAGGGTAAGCTTCCACTCGATCCAGCTTGAGGTGAGCAATCTCCTCGCGAAGCAACAGCAGATAATCTTTTTCGTGCCGGAAGGTACGCGCATAATTCAGCGTCCAGTGATGCTTGTTGATCAGATAGAGCTGCAAGGCTTCCAACGGTTTTAGCGGCTCCCAGGGCGCGAGGAAATTATTACCGAGGCGTTGAGCGAAACATTTGAGCTTGTAGGGACCTAACGCCAATAAGGCGGCACTGACTTCGAAATTGATGTCCATGCTGTGCGAGGCTCGATGAAGAATATCGATGTGTTTTTTATAGAGTGCCGACCATTCTTGTTGATAGTCCATTTATATCGCCTCCTTGGGCCGTGATGGTGTGGAACCGATGGGTACGTTGGACCAAGCCAACAATCTGGTCCTTGTTTGAATGCCACGTCCCATCCATCTCTATTAACGCTCGCTGACCTGCTCAGCCCCTTGGGATGCCCGCCAACTCAGCAACTGTTGCTTAAAGCCATAACTGGCAGTTTGGTAATAGGTAATGGCGCGGCTGATTAAAGGATCACTGACAATGGCTTGGGACTCGTGACTTTCGGTCAGCGCGGCATCGTGTCGGCGTAGTCCGTGGCGGGGGCTGAGAATGGCCAGATCCTGGCCATCAAACAGGCCCAAATGCTGGTAGTTGCCCACCAATACTCGCGGCGGCAACGGATTGTCTTGCAGCAGATTACGCCCGAAAAACGTAGACACATAATCCAGGTTCAGTAACCCCAGCAGCGTCGGGGCGAGATCAATCTGGCTTGCCAATTGAGGTGTTTCTCGGGCTTCAATCAGCTTCGGGGCATAGATGAAGAGGGGAATGTGATAGTTGCTAATCGGCAAATCTTCTTTACCGGCACTACCGGCCGTATGGTCCGCGACAAAAACGAAAATTGTATTGTCGAACCAAGGCTTTTTACGTGCCTGCTGCAGAAACTGGCCGATGGCGTAATCGGTATATTTCACCGCCCCATCACGACCATTACCAGACTTGATGTCGATGCGGTGGTCGGGATAGGTATAAGGGCGGTGATTGGACGTTGTCATTAGTTGCAGCAGAAATGGTTGCTGCTTGGCATAGTCGGCATCAGCCAGGCTCAGCGCTTGCTGGTAGAGATCCTCGTCTGCCATGCCCCAGGCGTTCTTGAAGTGAATCTCAGACTCTTCAACATTGCTTTGATCAACCACGCGATATCCATTGCCACTGAAGAAAGCATTCATGTTGTCAAAGTAACCGCGTCCGCCATAAACAAATACGCTGTCATATCCCACAGCCTTGAGCTGCTGTCCCAAGCTAGCAAAGCCGCTCTCGCGCCCCACTCGTTTAACGATCGATCGACCCGGTGTGGGAGGGATCGCTAACGTAATGGCTTCCAGCCCGCGATCAGTGCGAGTGCCGGTAGCGTAGAAATTGCTGAAGTACAGGCTCTCTTTGCGCAGGGCGTCGAGGTTTGGCGTTAAGTTACGCTGGTCGCCGTTGCTGCCCATGTATTTGGCGCTGAAGCTTTCAATCGTAACCAGGATGATGTTGGGTTTACGTTCGACCCCAGGATTATCGATTGCTCGGCGAATATCCTGCGGATCCTCGCCGATGAAGCGAGCATTGGGCTCGCTTAGCTCGCTGCGAATCTGTTGCCCAACCACCTCAGGCGCTAGCGTGCTGTAAAACTGGGGATAATCCAGTTCGTTGTTGCGAAATGCGGCGAAGAATTGATACGGACCATTGCTTGCCAGTTCGTTGTGATAGGTATTGCCACCCTGGGCACGAGGGGCGGCCTGGCTGAGCAGTTGCGCGCTGGCTACGGCAGCGATCAGCAGTCCAAGCGTAATCCAAAGACGCCCACGCACAGTGGGCAAGGGGGCTTGCACGGCGGCGATGAATGGTTGGCGTAATGCGACACTCAAAATCACCGCCAACACCGCAAGAAGACTCAGCAGCGAGCCGATCGGATACGACTCGAACAGATTATTCAGCACCTCGTCGGAGTAAACCAAATAGTCGACGGCGATGAAATTGAAGCGCACCCCGAACTCATGCCAGAAGAGCCACTCAGCGATCGAAGTGAATAACATTGCGAACAGACTGCCCCCCAGCAGTGCCTGCAAAAACCACCGATGGCCACGACGTCGCCATAAGGCTGGAGGGCAAAGCACCAGATAAAGCCCCATTGGCAATGCCGCATAGGCGATGAAGCCCAAGTCGTAGAGCAAACCAATACCGAAGATCGCAAGCAATGCGCTCCCGGCCTCACTCCAGTGAGTCAGCACTAACCACAGGCGGGTCGCGAAAAAGATGCTCAGCCAAGCGCTGCTTACTAGCAACAAAAAACGCATTGGTGCTGTCTTGATATGCCCCACCGTTTTCTCCTTATGTTGTGTGAAGCTCCGTGACCGTGACGGCAGTGCGGAGCCTGGACCCAGGCAGCAGCCAATCTGCCAGCATGCACAAAGCAGCACTTATTAAACGTGGGAGTTCGGCAGGCGAATGTAGGGAAATACCCCAAAACAAGGCGAAAACGTTTAGCCATTGCAACTTGGTAACGCGTGAGGTCTAACAAAGCTCACGCAACTACCAAGCCGGTTAACGCCTTCCCACTAGCAACTGCAGCCTAAATATCGACGATCTTTGAATGAGGCGCGAAGAGCTAAGGAGGAGGGGTTAGGTTCTATTGCGGCGCGGATGAAGTTGTCGGTGAGTGATGAGGTGGGCTCATCCGCGCATCGACAATCAGCCCTATGCGCTACTCGACCCAAACGCTTATGGGAGCGGAGTGATACCGATGGTAGGTACAGTGTTGCAACAGACCATGCAGGTCTGGCTCGGCTGCCTTCCCCCAGCGCTTATCATTGAGATATCGGCTCGTACTTCACACCTTAAGGAACAGCTATACCGGTATCCAACTCGAAGAACGCCTGCCCCTGAAACGGTGTGACATCTCGAATCTTTAACTGATCACTTTTTAAGTAAGCATTGATTTCGACCCGAATCGAGAACGCCTGGCCTTCAAGGCGGGTGCCGTTCTGGGCCAGCGGCACCACGTAGTAGCCAGGAGCCATTTTCACGCTGCTGGTGCCATGATCCACCATCGCCGCGCCGCTTAACACGCGGCCCAGGTTTACCGGTCGACCATCTACCAAGGCATCCTTAGCGATTAAATTAAAACTTCCGTTTTCGCCCATTTTGAAACTTTCAGGATCGACTGCAGTACCTCGAAACAAGATCGCCATACGGGTGGGTTGCGGACACGTGACGTTCAGTTGAATGAAACGTTGACCGACTGACGCGCGGCCCGATTCGGAGGTGGTCGCCAACTCATAGGGATTGAATTGTCCAAAATCTTGCACCAACTGACTGCTTTGTAGCTGGCACTCCGAGGCGAAGACCGGCGAAAGCGAGCCCATCAGAACAATGAAATTCAGTGCCAGTAAAGGTCGACATTGCACGTTAAATACTCCATTAGACTGATCATCACGGACGCCTCAGGGTGATTCACCGGCTTCACCGAAAGGCTAGGGGCTGGCCGGTGAGGTTTTGGGCGAGGAGTGTGCGCGCTCTGGTGCGGTACACACGGCCGGTACCTGCTCGAATAAGCCTTCAGTATTATCCTGAGCTCCCAAATTGAAACTCAAGTAGCAATCCCCACCTCGCAAGCTGACGCGCAAGTCACTCTGGCTAGTGTCATTCAAATAAATCTTGCCTTCATCTAATACCACGGTGACAAATCGTTCAGCACCATCAAACACCGCTGCACCTTTAGGTAATGGCTTACCGTTGCTGTCGGTCACCGTTAGCAGTACGCGCCGTACCTTGGAAACATTAAATTTCAAGTAATTCACCGAGCCTCGACCTGCCGCCACACGCTTATAGCCATTATCAATATCGGCATTGCGCGGTAGGGTATAACTCACGACCTCGACTTGACTGTCGCTGAACGCCGGAAGTCGAGCTAACACTGCTTGGCCGCGACTGTCAGTCCAGACCGGACCACTGTTAGTGATCAGTTTGACGCCCGCTTCCTCGCCCGCCGAGACAATCCCGAAGGTGTCTTGAATTTGATAAGGTGAAGCGGTCAAACCATTGGCATGCAGCACCAAGGCGCCGCTGCCGCCGACGTTATAGTTATTGCTGTGAGCGCCATTATCGGTATAGCCCGCACTGACTTGTGCATAGCGTGGCAAGGCGGATACGTTGCCCCCCCAAGTCATCTCCCGATCACTGCCGCGACCTAGCTGCTGGCCCATTGTCAGGCTGTAATTGAGCATGTCGTTAACCGTCTCGCTGTAGGTGGTTCCTATCTGCTGCTGCTCGGCGCTGGTACGACTGGCGTAGGTGCGTAGGCTACGGCTTGCTCCTAAAGGAATGCTGAAACTCAGATAAGCAGAATTGGGAATATCTCCACTGATGTCATGCTGCACGCTGGCATTGATGGAAATGCCAGCAATCGTATGGCCCCAAGATAACGACAGGGTTCGGTCCCACGCATTATCGTTATTGAGCGACTGCATAAAATTCATGCCGAAACCGCCATAAGTTGGTGAGCTCCAACTCGCGCCGACATTGAATTGGGTGCGTTCATCGCCTGCAAAGTCTTCTTCCTCCTGGGCGGATTGCACCGCATCCATCAAAGAGCGATAGCCAGACGTTTGGCGGGTCATGGAGCCATTGACGGCGAATCTTTCGGTCAAGCGCGAACTGAGCGCCAAACTGCTTTCCACACCGCTTTTGCTTAATGTTTGAGCTTGCGATACGGTCGTGCTTAAGCTCAAGCGGGTGTCCTGAGTGAGCAAATGATCGGTGATTACACCGATGGAGTTATAGTCTTGGGCGATCATGACTCCAGCTGAGAGCTTGTCGCGAGCACTGAGTAACCAGTCATCGCCCGCCGACACGACCATCGGTTCCTCAAGCCCAGAGGTGTCATTGATATTGCGCACTTTGCCCACTGCTACCGATAAGCCATTGGTGGTTAATTCAACCTGGCGCAAAGACGCAGCGGGTAAACTGAAGGTGTTTTGCGAATTATCTGATTCAAATACCGTGACATCAACATTCGCGTTACTTCGTAGCAGAGGCACGTTGGTCAATTGAAAAGGGCCGGCGGGAACCACCGTAGAATAAATCAAGATGCCATCTTGCTTCACTTCCACCCGAGCTTGGGGGGTGGTCGCGATACCCTCAATGGTTACCCCACCTGATGCTTGAGCGCGTAACGCACTATCGGGCACGACTTGCACACCGGTAATGGACGCACCGGGCAACACCGGATTGAACAAATTGAGTTGTCCGACTTGAAGCACCGATTTGAAGGGCACGAAACTGTGTTCGGCGTAAGTGTACAGCTGATCGGTATTGCGCTTACCGTTTTGATCGGTGAAAGTTTGTCGGCTACGCACGCTCCAGTCGCCCAAGTTCAATCCGGCCTCGGTATTGATCGAGGTAAAGTCACTGGTGGTGCCAGAAAACTGCGATTGGGTTTTTAGAGCGTCGTAGTTGAGGATCGCTGCCATACCGCCGGAACTGTATCCCGAAAAATTTTGCTCCAATGGCTTGAGGGCATTCGAGGGAACGGCGAGACGAACTTCGTCTTTGTTCGGTCGCAAATCCACATCTGTTTGTGGGTATAACGCCATAAAATCGACACAAGGGCTTGCCCCAGAAGGACCTGGACTGCTCGAAGCTGTACTCTCAGGGGTGTCAGCCCAAGAAGAAAACTCTCCAGTGGAGGCCTCCAGCGCTGTATCTAGCGAAGCAACAAGCGTCGCTCCAGCATCTGCCGTGGGGAGTACCGCCGTTGCCTGGGGAGGGCGGTCAACGGTGCTTGGAAGAAGCGGTGCCCCATCTGATGGCAAAAGCAAGCCAGCCTTATCCGCGAGACGCTGGTCAAAACACAGTTGGCCTTGCGTATCAAAATGAACTGCAACCGAGCCGAGATTATCACCGTTCACAAACAGGGTGACTTTGTGCAGTCCCGGTAAAAAACGGGCTTTATCATTAAACATCGCGGCCAGCTTGGGGTCGATCCCGCGGCTGATCAGGGTATCAATGTCAAATACCACACCTGTATCGGAGGTTGGCACAGCCGTTTTGGTTGACTGGTGTTCAAACGTTGAGGTGACCGTTACCTCAGGGGATGTGGCCGATCCTGAGGGGGAAGACGCGTTGGGCACAACCTCGATGGCGCTGTTTGTTGGAGCTGCAGGCACCGTTCCCTCTGTACTCGTGGTCATTTTTGTCACGGCGAGGATTTCGGTTTGATTGGGGGGCGGCGTCACAGCCAAAACGTGCGAGCTCGAAGGGATGCGGGATAATCCCACATTGTCGGCGCTCGACGAGTCAGTTATGGCTCTGGGAGAAGCTAAGGTCGCCGCTGGCGATAGGGGCAATTCGGGGGCTAAAGACTCCTTCAGAGGCGAGCCATCAGGACGGGGAGCAGGAGCAGAACTTAAGCCCGGCTCGCCCATGGCCAATGAATTGGCGAGCATCAGCGGGATAAACAATCCAGGAACGATCGGATGGAACAACCGCGTAGCGCACATAGAAGTAGTCCATCACAGTGGGTTAATGGATACCACAGGGACGGTGGCTTACTGTGAGGTACAGGCACTCAACGGTGTGTCGAACTGATTTAAGGCATACCCATATACACTGGCAGGGTGAATGCGCATCGACGTCGCACCGGTAATTACACGGCCTATTTGGAACTCATGGTGCGTACTGGGCAAAATATAAGCTTTGCTAAATTTGACCTCTTCGGCTACTGGCTGCAGCGAACCAGAAAGGGCCAAGCGTACAACATAAGGACTGTCGTTAGTGACGTGTAACGTGTCACCACATAAAGACCACTTTAAAAACTTCCAGGGCGCCGCCTCTATTTTCAAACCCTTCGGTGAAATAATGACGGGCAGGTTCTGGCGAAAGGTGACGCCCACGCTGTTAGGTACTTTATATTGCACCGTGGGAATGCCTTCAAAGGTCACTCGCATCAAGCGCTGCACGGTGAATGGCTTTTTGTTTTGCAGGATAAACCGCACGGCTTGGCTGTCCCCGCCTTCGACGCGAGCAACGGGGGGCGACACGACAAGTAACAGCTCAGGGTCTTCTGGAATGGTTTCCAACGAGGTATACAGCAACGCGGCGTATTTATCGGTATTAGTCACATTCATGGTGGTTTCACCTTGGTCTTCGCTAATCAACACGACCGAAGAGGCAGGTTTCATACCCGAAGAAAACGAGGGGCCAGCAAATAACAAACCAAACATGAGTATTGCACACGCTGCATCAGTTTTATAGTTGGCACCCATCACCATAATAGAAGTCCTCACATGATAAAAATAAACACCTTGATATGATGTCGTGAGGTAAACCTGAAGGCGTACCCGAGACGTATTTGTCATTTATTGGCCCGGCGTAAGATTTAAACCTATGCCGTTATAAGTGCCCCGTTGTCACTTGTGTGATGCGTTATTCATCGAACAGCACTGGCTTAATCATCAGGGTCTGTCCATATCTCATTCATTGCCGCTACGCCTCAGGTTGCGTAAGGTTTTCCCTCTTTTAGAAATGCTGAATGGACATTTTGTTATGGAGGGCAGTAACAGAGAGTCTCAGAACAGCGACCCAATGCGGAGTACGACCTCATGAATACGCATCAAAGGCTGCTCAGACCATTGAGGAGCATTGTCTGAGAGATTATTTAGCCGGGAGGCGACGACGAACCTCTTCCGACTCCTTGTTAGGAGGGCTCATGGGTGGACGAAAACCGCTTTTGCGGCGCAGGACGGCAGTGACCGCTGGGAAAGCAGGTCATTGAACGACGCGGAGCGCGCCAATCGGCGAATGACCGCGTTAAGCCATAATAGTTTTATTTTTTGTAGGAAAAAGCTGACGAACGGCGCTATTTTTTGGGACGTACGTCCTTGTTCATTTGACTAAGTGACGCTTCTATAGGAGGGCAACAGGACAAACTTATCGAGGACGTACGATGAGTCAAAAAATAAAAATATTCAGAGGGAAGGCTTTGACCGCGCTCATCACCGAGAAGGAACTAGCGATGCAATTGGAAGCTTGTCTTCGCCGCAGTGATCCGCAGTTAATGAGCCGAGTGGCTCGATCCATCGTGCAGTCGCATTTTCCAGAAATATATGGAGAAGCGATTATGCAGAGACATGCCCCTAACCGCTTACGGCTTAAGCGCGTTGCATGGCGATACTCGCCGCGTCTCACTTTACGGGTTCCCCCGCAATTGAGGTGCGTGGCAATAGTCTGGGCTATTGGTGTGTCTGTCTGTTCCGCGAGTGGTCAGCATTTCGCCCCCCGAGTGGCGGAATACCGCTACCAAGCGTCATTGACGCCCGCGCCATGGGTGCCCGCTGTGCTTGATTCTAAATAATTTTAGGTTGCCTATCACGGCGTGTACGGAGCTTCACAAAACGTCGATTGGGTTGATGCGTATGTAAATGGCATCCCTAAAATCGGCGTTTTTCCGCTTCCACCAGTCCGCTGGTAGCACCCATGGCTCGGCCCGCGTCGAAAAAACAAGGTATCGAGTTGTTGTAAGTACAGCGGTCCCAATGGTGCCCATCAAATACAGCTCGCCTGGAGCCAGTTCCCCAGAGCGAGGACGACCTTGTTGGGTTACCGATTCTTATCCGATCTGATTTCTCGGATTTTCACTGGCTTCTCGCTAGCTAACGCTTCACCGTATACCTTGCGCAGCAAAGGACTGTTATCGATAAAATCAGCAGGATCGATATTTTTGCGCCGAGCAATCATTGCGGCATACACCAAGCGTTCACGCTCTCGGCTGAGCTGCTGATTAAGTGTTGCCACCTGAGCTTTCAGTGACTCGATCTGCTGATCTTTATCCCGTTCCTTCGCCGCTTTTAGCGAGCTGATTTGGTCGAAGGTTCGCTTACCTTGTGTATAGGCTTTGACGAGGTCCTTAACCCGCTGAAATTCTTGCTCAAATGCTTTGTTTCGCCATAACGTGACCCTTGACACGCCGAGCTGACTCGTGAAGTAAGTCCAGCAAAATTCAGTTGGTTCAATCATCTGGCGCTCGAAGTGATTGAGCAGCATAAACGCCTGCTTCCATTGCTCTTGCGTAGTGGCCATTC
>NZ_RCNY01000056.1:26027-172648 GCF_004307635.1 Pseudomonas sp. Sample_22 | reverse complement strand
AAGTGATTGAGCAGCATAAACGCCTGCTTCCATTGCTCTTGCGTAGTGGCCATTCTCCGGTTCCTCTTTACCAGTGAAAGAACACCGTCATCCGGTGTCGCGCCTTGCTAGGAAAGTCTGGCCTTAGTCAATCGTATGGCGAGCAGCACTAAGGCGCTCACTACTCTGGATGACCGCCAGACCCACCTGACGATTACCTACTTAAGCTGGGTTTGCGGCAATATTCAAATTACACTATCGCTGTGCGGCGACGGAGTCTTGCTCGTCATGCCGACTCAACAGCAGCACACCGTCCTGCCTCCAGATACGAATCAATCAAAACGAACCATCTTATGGCATGGTGGTGCCAGGCAGGGCTGGCGACCAGACAAGCTTCATCAATATGGCCCAGACGTTAGCGTGATGATCTTCTAAGAATCATAACGTCCCGGCGACCTCCTCAGGAGCCGACGCGAGGGAGAGGGGACTGACTCTGATCTTTTGAAAGCGCTACGCACTGTCCAAGGGTGGTGTTCCACATTGAAAAGCGCAATCATCGGGTTTGGAGCCTTGAGCTCGAAACGGTTGAAAGTCTTGGACCTGTGCGGCTTGGGCGGTGGTCATGATCAATTGGGCGCGCTCAAGGATGGCAGTGGCATTTCTGAACAGCGTCATTTGATGCTCAATGTGCATCTCGACCGATTCAGCTGGCACGTCTGGCCGATTTAACACTTCAAACAACCGTGCCAGCTCCTGCTCAGCTTTGTCACGTTCGTTGGTGATGTTCTGGCGCTGAATCGGATCATGCAGGTCAAATACAAACTCCCGGCAACCTAACCCTGCATTTCCCGTTAGGCATTTGAGGTGGTACTCGCAGGGCTTCAAGTTGATGTCCCTTACGCAGAACCCCAAAGGGCTGTAATGAGCCGTCTGCAAGGTGAGGTTCAACTGGGCCTGGATATCTTTCAAGGAAAGTTCACTGCGTTTCCAGGACTGTAGCTGCTCAGGCAACGAGCCAAGAAAGCGGGTATGTTCACCCAGCATCAGTTCACCTACTTTCTGAGCTCGTTCCCGTGCGGTTTGATGGTCGTAATGAGCGCCTTGAGGCTGGGTTCGGCCCATCCATTTATTGACGATGCTCGCAGCTAACCCAGCACGAAACAATGAATTGGTTTGCCAATGTCGTCCTTTATGGGTTTGAAAGGATTGGATGACCTCATCCTCCACCGCCACCCCATAACGGGAAAAAGCCGAACCCCGTGCAAGCCCCTGATCGCTCGGTTTGAGGGCATAAAGCACCGCACCGTAGGACAGCACGCAGGGAATATAAGCCTGGTAGGTGCCGCCCAAACTACTGGGAACCACAAATAGATAATCGGAGACTTTTTGCGAAATACGAAAAGTGCTGGAGCTGATAGCTAATCCTTCCGACAGCACTTCCTTGACCATTTCAGCGATCAATTCCGTTTGAAGGCGGGTATTCAGGGCCACAAAATCCTGCGAAATAGCTTGGGTGATGCTGTGGTATTCTAATAAGTAACCTGTACCGTGTGCGTACTTCAGGCCTGTCATCGACGCACTTTTACGGAAAAAGGTTACAGGGGCAGCATTCAACCGAAGGTAGGAGAAAAATCCTTTTTTAGAACCATTGTGAATCATGGTCATCGATTTCTGACCAAACCACTCTGGATAGAGCTGTTGCGCATCCAGCAGGGGTAACAAGTGGCGATAATCAAATCCTCCCCCCACTACGTGCTTAATGGCCGCGACCGCCTCGTCGTAACCACAATAAATGATTGCTCGACCGCAACTTACGGTCTCCCCAAAAAAAGCCAGCCATTCGACCCGATTTAAGGCTTTCGAGCGCAACCCTTGAAAAGCGCTGGACTTCACCTGCCGGCTGCAAGGAGGCTGCCCATGAATAATTTGGAACACCTCTTCGTAGGTGAATCTGTGGGTACGCCACGTAATCATTTCGTTAAGGCGGCGCTTGATATCGGCACCGACTAAGTAATGGGTATGTTTAAAACGCCCGACCGGGGTAGACCTCACGTCAAAACCTGAGCGACGATAGAAAGCCAACAACGAGTCCACGCCGACTGCCGTGGATGCGAAGGGCAAATATTGCGTCAATTGATGAAGCTCAATTTGTGCTTCATCCGCCAGGGGCTTGAGGAGTTTGAGACAGGTTTGGGCGCGAGTCGCGTTAGCGGCGGACAATGCCGCCAACTGTTCAAGCGCGACCTGTATGTCGGTGTCTATTTGTGCCACACGACGGTCAAATCGCTTCGCCAATACTGTAGCAAGGGTGCCATTTTCAATCTCACTGGCTCGTTCGCGCCAAAGGCTGCAGATTGCGTCAATCCTGCGCACGGCATCTTGAATAACCGGGCGCCAAATTTGTGGGATATAACGCGCCATAGGAGCCGCGCCTTTCTCAGTCCAAACGTTACAAAAAAGTTGTCCGTTGCGCTCAACCAAGCAGTTCTTGGGAAGGCGTAACACTTCACCTATCCGCAATCCCAAACCAAACTGAAAAACTTGCGTTAAGATCGCCAGTCGATCAAGTTGTGCTCGAATACTCTGGTCTGGCGAGTGATCCAGGGCCCATTTTAGTTGGATGATCGCGCCGATCAATGGCGGCAGAGGAAGCTTTTCTTCTGCCGCAATTCGACCGTAGCGATCTGTTCGCTGGAACTGCGCGCCAACTCGGATGGTGGCAATCGGCTGTGTTAAAAGCTGGTGCGATGCCATAAAGGCCATGAGTCGATTTAGATCATTGCACAGCCCTTCGCCGTGGGCATAAGACGTCCTGATATGATTAAGAGTCCGATCATAGGCGTCCTGATCGATCATAATCAGACTTCGAACATCGACTTTGATGAGCATCTTGAAGGCTGCGGCCAGGCTTTTGACGCGCGTCGCTCCCAATGCTTTGTTTCTCTGGCGAGCATTCCATAACAAGGTGGTTACAAAAACTTTATTTAAGGTCGCCAATTCCGGCACCAAGCCTGGTACGGTAAGGTAAATTCGCACTTTACCCTGATACAGCCAGTACAAATCATCCCAGTGCGAAGTCGGAAATAACTTCAATTGCTCGAACCGCGCCTGAGCTTCCTCAGCCAGCCGGCTTAGGCGCTGTTGCCGCTGCGTCTGCATATGCTGTTGCTCACCAATAAGCATGGCATCACTCCTCCTGCTTGTGAATTAATGTCACGCAGTGGCCTTGTGCGTAGGCAATTGCCGCCTGACAGCCGGCAATTGAGGGCTCAAAGGCACTGACCACCGTGGCCGTTGACACCGACAACAGCTGCGCTTGGCGTTGGGTCAGTTGCTCCAGAGCCATGCGATGCGCGTGAACATCTTTGTTGGGACAAAAGCGCTTACAGGCGTAACACGCCACCGCGGGCTCATCAAAACATGCCGAATCGGTGGCACATTGGCCGATGGCAGTGAAACTGCGCGGCTCGTAGATGGGCCGCGCATAGAGATTGCCCTTTAGATCCTCCGTCCTCATCCACGCGGCCGTAAAGTGTCGCTGCTCAACGCGGCTTTGGGTTGCCTGCTCCAATACTTCCCACATTTCCTGAGTGAACCGAAAGTAATGTTTGATGCACAGTGTGTTGCTATGGTCCAGCAGGTCCGCTACCTCCTCGGGTGAACACCCGGACATCACCGCCTGCGTGCCAATGGTGTAGCGAAAACGGTAAGGGTGTAGGTTGAAGTGTCGCCCCGTTCGGGGCGACAGCGGGAAATGAATCTGAGCGTAACTCAGCATGCTTCTTAACAACGAAGCTCTTCGGTGGTAAGCGTAAGCTTGCTTATTATCAGCGGCAAAGTAATCGCCTGATCGTCGAAGTTCTTCACGCCACAGCACGCTACCGTGCGCATTACGCACGCGCTCCAAACGCAGCGGCTGCGTGGCCATGAAAAGTGGAAGTTCCTGTAAGGGGATGTCTTGAGCAACGAGCTCTACCGAGGCGATCACTTGGTCGATCAATGTAGCCGTGCGTTCACTCAGAATACGCGCACTGAATTGCGTCCGGCGGTGTTGCGCGCCGTTTTTTACCCGGGGTACATTGAGGTAACGCACGCCCGTTTGAGGATCCGTTAAAAAGTCTTGACGTTTTAAAAGGGATAGCTGAATAGGTCGCAAACCATGACTCAAACACAAGTCGACTAACAGCCGTAAGGGCAAGGAATGGCGTGTATTATCCACCTCGGCAGAAAGTACACTGACTTCTTCTCGAGTGAACGGGCCATGTTCTTCATCCATCAAGAATAAGGCGGAATAAGCATTGGGTCTGCGGAAATAGCCGTGCAATTGCGTGATATTTTCGTAACCTTCCGCGCTCAGCAGCTCATACTCGTGTAACAACAGAAAATTTGCGAATTCCTTAGCGCAGGCGATCCAATGCATTTTTCTAGAGGAATCCGCTTGTACCGCGAGTTTAGTTAATACGTGTTCAACAGTGATCCCTGCATTGACCTGGGACACGAAGCGTTGCAAAAACCAGAATTTCTCCAGCAACGTCGCTGCATGATAACGCTGCACGATATATTGCACATAACAGATGAGAATCTCTTTTAAGTCATCCGCCAGCTGATTGAAGCCGTCCGTTTTAAGATAAACAAACTGCGTGGTGTCATCAGGAACAATAATGACCGGCTTGAAATCGCCATCAGGGGTAAACAATTCGACGTCATAACCCAAGCGGCTTCTCACCGGAAGGAAGCGCGACACCTTCACGACGCTACTCCTATTCAACACCCGCTTTGAACGCGTGGAAGGCCTGCTGCTGAATGAGCACTTGCGATGCTCTGACTTTGCGTTGAATGGAGCCTTTGGCGTATCGCTCCGGCATCTGACTATTGCGAACCCATCCACCGGCCGCTTCTTGAATCGGCGACTTCAGTAATGTACGGCTCAGCGGGCTCTGGTCTTTAAACTTAAGATCAAGCGCGGTATCGAGCAGGTCATGGAATGTATTGCGCAAGCGGTGCGGACTGAGAAGTCCTTTGAATTCAGGGTGTTTCCGTGTCAATTCATTAAGAATGGCATTTGGTGTCTGCAGCGATAAAGGTAAGCCGTCTCGATATGAAATAAATAAGTAACTGGTGGATTTCCACCCGGTAAACAGCACCCTGACCTGAGTAATATAATATTCAATCAAGTTCGCTAGATCTTCATGCAGCTCAATTTGTCGACCCAGAGTTTTCACCGAGGGCACTTCGCTGCGGGGGTAATCTGCAACCGGACCAACCTTAAAAATATCGTAATATTTACGATGCCCGGATAATTGAAAGTGATTAAGTTTTAATAGCAGCGTTTCGCCTTTGCGATTGCCACCCAGCATAAGCAGGAGCAATAATGCACAATTACGCCAACGCACTTTGCTGGTTTTCCAAGGGTTAAGCTTATTGCTTGGCGAGGGATCAATGATGCTGATAAATTTCGCCTGTAACGCTGGCGCAAGACCTATCTTATCTTGCCGGTCCGATTTGTAAGGAGACTTGGCGTATAAGTCAAAGCCGGCTTTCATTCGTTGATATCGCAACAATGCAGACTGCAGAGCTGCGCAATCCGCTTGAAGATTGTCTTGATAAAACGACCATAGGTAATGGATAAATGCCATAGCACCGCGCATGCGAGCTGCATACCACGCAGCGTTAACGGGCACTCCGGTTGAGCGAGTACAACAACAAAAGGAAGAGAATGCTTCGATTTCGCCGATTTTTAGTGGCTTTTGATCCGCGATGCGCTGGATTAACTCAATCGCATTGATTTCGCAAAATCGGTAAAGATGTAGGATGACAGTTTGATCTGCCTTAATGGAATTGATCCTCAATCCATTCTCGAAGCGTTGCAAAGCGTACGCCCCAGCAAACAGATCAATCTGACCATTGATCGCCACCAACTTAAGCTTAATGCCTCCCACCTTCGTAAATTGCACGGTGGTTAGCGCGTAAGCGGACATTGACATTTGCCCACCCCATGTGTCGCTGTAAAAAATTTACGGTAGCAGACGCCATGAAGGTCAGCAAAAAATGAAACAAAACCGCGACACACAAAATTATTTGGGCGGGACCACAAAAAATGTAACGTCAAAAAACCAGGATCAAGACTGTCGGCCAAAACCCCCCTCAGGGAGAGGGGGTGCTGCGACTTATCCATAGAAAATGAAACATGCTACTTATTATTACAGATATCTTTCAACGACTTGCCTGGCTTGAACGCAACGGTGTTGCTGGCCTTGATCTTGACCGGTTCACCGGTTTGCGGGTTATTTGGGGCGTTATTGATAATTCCAACTGGGTGCAAAAAATTTTATTTTTCTACGCTGAGCAACTTGTAACTGATCTAGCCGTTAATGAGTCACCGTGAACCGGGGGGGGGCGGGAAATTATGTTTGGCCAAAAAATTTAGCGACGTATCGCGAATAGCCCGCTAAAAGGGAAGAGTGTAAAACGGTGGGAAAACAATCGCGACGTTTGCAATAGAAAAAATATTGCATAAAGAATGTGGCGAAACTCTGTTTAAATATTTACGTACGAGCAGGGTGACGAGTGTCAGGATAAAACCATCCTGGTCTCGCTGAGCGATTAATCGCGGAGGGGTACGAAAAGTGCAAGTGCTATAAAATACATTAATCTCCCAGCTGTCGCGGATGCGACAGCTGGGAAGGAAACGTGTATAACAATACACCTACATGCTAAATTCGATGAATGTCCCGCATTAGGATTTCCGCCTCGTACCTGTATGCAGCGTCCCTACGCTTAATAGATGTGTAGATATTTAAAAGCGGCCATGGCGATAATGGAAAAAAAACGAACAGTAGAATGAAGAACGCTATCGCATTGTTTCTAATGGATAATTTTCTGCGCTGCTCTAAGTCCGTTTTTAAAACTTCCAATCTGCTCGGCTGCAAGGGGATCAAATATCGCAACTCCGCTATTAACATGGAAATTTCACATTTTTTCTTAGATGTTAAACGGTGTCCGTTTTCGATGATCTTTATTTCTTCGCTGATTCGAGAGGAGATAATCATAAACTCAGGTACGTTCGAGAGCGGATCTGTGGCAGTAAGCGCTGCGACGAGATTTATATCTTTAATTGCGTGAGGGTAAATATTGTTGGCGATTAAATAGCGTTCAATTAGTTCTCGAGTTGCGTTTTTTACACCAGTTAGAAAAGTGACGCTGTCGATGGCTTGCAAATTTTCGACCATATTATGGCAATGTTGGGAATCATGGGGCTGCGAGCTGCTAATAGTTTTTCGAAAACCGGAGTCCATATGAGCCTTCGTATGCACGATGCTAGGTCCATTCCTAGCTATCGCATTATTAATGGGCAGCCAGGCCATGGCTGTAGGGGGTTTCTCAAAATACTAAAAAACGCGCAGAGAATATTACATAATAACGCGGGACAAATTGCCAACGCGGCGAGCCTCTTCAAGAACTAGCGCCCTAAAAAATTGTGCTCCGAAAAAATGACATGGAACTATGCGGGTTATGTTCGATATTATGGTGCATAAATAGATTATGGTGTTGTGCATGTATCTACACCTGTCTCGGACCAAATTTACCCGGATTTATCGCGCTCTCCAAAAAGTGACAGCCATGCTATTGCAGTCTTTAATAAAAAATATTATGCCAGAATTTGGCGCGATAAAGGAGTTCAATGATAGATAAGAGATTACGCAGAATGCATGCTCTTAGGAAGTTGAAGCCATTCACGCCAGCGATCGATACATTGATTTATATCGTCGCCATTGGTATCAAATATTTTTTTGAGGTTAAATGCGCTTGTGCATTTTTGCCAGTCTATTGTTTCTCTGCAAGTGTGACCTTCCGGAAGTACGGTTCCTAAAAAATACAATAAAGCCATGGCATTGGAGACGTTCGGGTCGAATTCAAAAGGCGATTTGCCGCCGTGAGATAACCAGTTCTCAAGTTTGATAACCTGCGCTTCGGCCGCCGCTTCTGCAAACATCGTCAGCGGTTGGCAGTTGCCCAATGATATTGAGGGGTTAATAATACCTTCCACAACGCATACTAAAGTGATTGTATCACCTGTGCGCAACGCTTCGACCGCTCTCTCTGCAGGCTTGGAGAGCTCGCTGACTATGTTTGTCGACTCGTTAGCGCTTTGCAGTCCGATTAATACAGTATCAGTCGGCGTCGCGCTAATAGAAATGACTTCACCTGTTATAATGATCGTTTTGTTTTTTAGTTTTCTATTGGCCATAACCTGGTTTGAATTGTAGATATGAGACAGCTCTAAGCTATTTAACGGCTTACCAATAGCCTTTGGCGCAAACTCTGGGATAAGGCTAGCGACTCCACTCAATGTTGCAGTAATGTCTTCGGCTAGTATGTTTTTTGTAAAATTTAATGCTTGTTTGCTGATGACCTCTGGTGGAATAGTGGCGGCTGCATGCAAGGCGGAGTCACGGGGCGACTCGCCAATAATGTTGTAGGGAAAGTGATATGTATGGATATGATTCACCAGGCCGAGTCCTGCTATAAGGGCGAAAACACTGCAGGAATAAAATCTTAGTTTAAATTTCTGTGCTTGAAATTTGGTTGCGTTAAATATGGCATCATTGGCGAGTGAGGGAGTTATGCCCGCCATTAGATTGATCGCCGAGCTATCACTTGCAATGCTTATCTTGTAACCATTCTTCAGAAGCTCGTTGATATAAAGCTTGTTATACGAAAGCCAGTAGATGATAAATAACAGGCCTAGCGACAGCGGGCCAAAAACGGCAAGAATTAACGCATTTGTCCAATCCTTTCTGATTAAAGCGGGAAAGAAACCGAAAAAAAGAGTGGTCCAGGAAAGCCCAATAGGGGCATCTTTGAATTCCCCTGTAAGTTCGTTTTGCATCGTTAATTTTGCCATTGGTAATGCCTTGTATTAAGCGCAAGCCGATCGATTCGGTTTTGTTAATTTATGCGCCCGTGTGCGCCATGTCTGTAGTCAAATCCTGATTTTCGGATTCACTGAAATGGTGGTCATTCGAATGAAAAAGTTTTAAAGGTGAAGGCTGGTGTGGTGGGTCTTGATAGTGGCAGACACTTACTTTCAATATTAAAATTTGAAAATGTATAAGTTTTAAGATAAATCACCCGAGCGACTGCTTTAACGGTCGATAAGGCGTGATAAATCACAATGTCAGGATAAGCGAGTTTGTATATGATTGCTGTACGGGTTACATTCGATAGGCGTCAGGCGCAATTGTTGAGCTTGTCTATGTATTATGCACGACGTGTATTAGCTGTAAGCCGGGAGATATCAGTGATACTGATTGTTGCGAGGAGATAAAGTCGAATGCGGGATGAATTCGTTTTAAGACGCTCATCTCGGTTGATTCGTTGAACTCATTATGGTCAGTTTGAATGCAACAATGTAGGGCAACTAATCCCGGAGACCACGTTAAGTTTTTCTCGGCCCGAGCTAGCGCCAGCCCGCCGTTGAATTAATGGGGTCGAACCCAGTTGTACCAATACATCAAGCTGGGCTTCTTGAGCTGTTCTGTAACCCGTGGTCGGTATCCATTCCGTGTTCAAGCTGCGGAAAACACGCTCCATTGGCGCATTGTCCCAGCAATTCCCCCCGGCGACTCATGCTCTGGCGCCAGCGATTACGCCGCAATCGCTTGCGAAATAAACGACTCGCATACTGCGACCCTTGATCCGAGTGAAACAGCAGGCTCTGCGGTCTTCCTAGTTGCTCGTCAGTCATTTCAAGCGCCTTGATAGCTAGATACGGCGTCCGGCTTTTCCGACAAAGCCCAGCCCACCACCCGGCGCGTGCAAAGATCCAGCACGACCGCCAGGCAGTGCCATTTCCCTTCAGCCCAGATTTAGGTGATATCGTCGCACCACACCTGGTTGGGTGCCGGAACATCGAGCTCCCTATTCTAGATGTTCGGGATATCGAGTCGCTCTACCGTCGCTCGTTTGCAGGCGTGTGAACCGGGTTGTTTGCTGACTAAATCAAGCTCGCGCATCAAGCTGCGCACTTTGAACAGACCGAGCGTCTCACCGTCTTCAAACATCAGCGACAAGATGCTGCGGCTGCCGGCAGCGCTACGACTTTGCGTGAACAACTCGCTCACCCGGCTGCGCAGCCGAAGCCGTTCGACATCTGGCGTGCGGCGTCTAAGGCGCTGGGCGTAGTAGCACGAATGAGCGACTTCTCAAGCACATTGCACAGCCAATCAACCGGCTCATGGAAGCTCACATGATGGCTCAGCGCGTACGCTCGTGATCTTCCGACATCAAGAGCGCGGTAGCCTTTTTAAGTATCGATTTTTCCCGTTCAAGGCGGGCAATTCGAGCTTCCAGCTCCAGGATTTTCTGTTGTTCCGGGGTCAATACTTTGCTCTGCGGTGTGACGCCTTGGCGCTCCTGCTGAACCTCATCAACCCATCGGCGTAGGGCCGACTCGCCAATACCGAGCGAATGGCTGGCTTTGATGTAGCTGTAGTTTTGTTTGAGCACGAGGTCGGCAGCCTCGCGTTTGAATTCAGCAGGAAAGGAACGGCGTTGCTTGGTCATCTAACACCTCGATCTGGCGAGCACTCTCGCCTAAATGGGTGTCGCTTCATTAGACCACTACAATAAAGAATCGTACGCTGCGGGATCCATAGTGCTAAGTCGTCTTCATCCCGAGAAAACAGGCGTAAGGTATGCGCAAGAACGACGTCCGAAAAGCTATGCTCTGGGGGCAAGACATTGGATAACTCACTCATTCCCGAAGTATTCAAGTCGTCATCGGGATATAGTACGTTAAATTTCAAGCTTCAAAAAAATACCCACAGCTCTGGGGGAGAGATGTGGGCAAAAAAACACACAGGGAGTGAAAGATCGCGTACCTCGACACAGCGTATGTGCCTTCCTTTGGTCGGTGTACGCGGGCTTTCAATGTAAATTCAATAGAATGTAGCGACCGCTGTATGTAGGGAAAGTCTTCACTTTGCATATTTCTGCGCAACGGAAGAGATACTAGGTTGTTTTTTGGGGCTGAGCGTGGACTTTACTAGCAGGCGCCCCCGCCCACCTGATATGAAAGAACTTGATGCTGCATGAACCGCGATAGATTCGCGATCGTTGGTGCTACCTTGAAAGCTGGGTCAAGATTGCCAGTAACGCCTGCCGTATCAATTAAATGATGGGCGCGCAACATTGGTCGCGTCGAGCGCAGATCGGCCAAGGGTGTAATCGCACACAGCGGTTGTTGCTTCGGAAGGGTGGGCTTCGCCTGGTTGGAGGGACGAATAGAATGCACGAACTGCGCATTGGCGCAATGCCTATAGGCGGAAATCTCGGGTTGGTATCACGATGCTTAACACGGCTGGAATTTTTGGCTACCCTTCGAGTAGAGTTAGAGGCGCGATGTCCGTTGGCGTTTTTTTCGCTCATAATTTAGCCAATTGCACATCCCGCAGCTACATCAATTGTGCATTCAAATTCGATGGAGCCGCAGTCGCCGATGCTCGTTTTGGTCGCAGAATTGCAAATGACCATGGTAATAAGTGAGTTTCGCAAGGTTAGTTGCAACCGAACAGTTCAGTAGAGGTTGCGAGATTAACCAGTATTGATAGCAAGCCAAGCAGCAAGCGTCGCCTCTGAAAGCGCTCAGGTAGCAGCAGATTCAGTCGTTTAAAAACCCTGGCTTGGAGGGGCGCTGATATGGTTAACTTACCGCAAGCGATGCGTCGATACGTAGCCGATCTAAATAGTCCGCCCATTGTTGAGCCGCCTCCCGGCGTTGTCTTAACAATTGCGCCCGTGCATACACTGCGCCCAGAGCCCCTGGCATACGGTGGGATAAGGACAGCTCCAACACGATCGGATCAATGTCCAAGTGCTCGTGGGCAATGGTTCGGAAGGTGGCGCGAAAGCCGTGCGCGGTAATTTTGTATTCCGGCCAGATGCGCTGAAACGATTTGAGCATAGATGTCGGATTAATTGGATTACCTGGGTGAACAGGCGAGCCAAATACCCAACCGTAGCCTTCTTCATCCACCACACTGCTCTCGCGCTGTCCGCGAAGTAAGGCCAATGCTTGCTCCGGCAACGGCACAATGTGCTTGGCCCGATTGAGATGCTTAGTTTTGCTAACCACGTAACGCCAGTCGGCGCCTACCAGGTCGACGTCTTCCCAGCGCATGTTAGCTAATTCTCCGGGACGTACCGGCAGAAGGACCAGCAGCCGCATAGCTGTAGTGACGATGCCATCACAACAGTCGTCCAGGCGCAGCAAAAACCGGCCCAGGTCAGCCGGACGTTCGATGGCAGGGTTGCTGACCACCATGTGGCGGATCTTCAGTTCTTCTGTGTTGCTAAGTGCTACGTTGCGTTCCACCCAGCCTCGTCCTTCGGCAAAACCCAGCACCGCGCGGATAATGGTACGCACGCGCGCCGCCATGGCCATGGTGCGCTTGCGGCGTAGTTCGGTAATGATCGGGGTGATGTGTTCTAGCTTTACCTCGCTAACCGGTCTGTGGCCGATGGACGGGAAAATATGATTGTCGAGCGCACCACGAAAACCAGAAAGAGATTTAGACACCAATTGCGCGGACTTGAACTCCAACCATTGTTCGGCCACAAACCTGAACGTCCGCATCTCGCTGAGACGCTGCGCCGCAATCTTGGCGGTTTTGGTCTGGAGGGGCGCAATATGATTAGCCACGTCGCGTCGCGCTGCCCTGGCGATATCACGAGCTTCTTTGAGTCCAATGTCAGGGTAGCGGCCGACGGCAAACAAGTTCTCCTTACCGTGCAGGCGGTACTTTAATCGCCAATACTTGGAAGGGGGTTTGGCTGTCTTTAGCGACGTTCTTACCTGCAGGAATAGGCCCGGAACTTCGCCGTCCGCGTACTTGCCCGATTGGTCTACCGCTCGGACGAATGTATCGGTAAGTTTGCGTCGAAAAGCGGCCGGGTCTGATGCCATTCTGGGGGTACCGTTTTTTCTTTGGGGTAAAATTTATTTTTAATATACCCCCAAGGCTCCAGGAAACTAGTGGAATTCGACGGACGGCAATGGACAGCTTGTTCTCCTAATTACATGTTTAATAAGATTTATTTGGACTTTTATGGAAAACGCTTAAAGACTATTGGGGTCCCCGAAAAACATCTGAATCCGCGATCGCAACCAGCGCTCACCCGGATCATTATCCTGTGACCCGCGCCACGCCATATGCAATTCAAAGCTGCGCACCGGCAACGGCGGTTCCTCCGCACGTACACCACCCGCGGCCGTGAGGGCTTCTGCCGTGTAGTCCGGAACGGTGGCGACGATGTCAGTCCCGCTCAGCAGCGTGCTCAACCCGTTGAACTGCGGCACCGCGAGCACGACATGGCGCTTGCGTCCCAGTTTTTCCAGCTCTTCATCGATAAAGCCGCTGAGGTCGCCGGCGAATGACACCAGAGCATGAGGCCGCGCGCAGAAGTCATCCAGGCTCAAGGGGCCCGGCACGGTATCGGCACGCAGCAGCTTGGGCGAACTGCGGCGCAGGACTTTACGCTTGGCATTCGCCGGCAAGTCGGTGGTGTAGCTGACGCCAATGGAGATTTCGCCGGAGGCCAACAATCCCGGCATCAGGATGTAATTGACCCGCCGGACCACCAGCACAATCCCCGGAGATTCGGCCCGCAGGCGCTTGAGCAGCATCGGCAGCAGGGCAAACTCGACATCGTCGGAAAGACCGATGCGGAACACCGCAGTGCTGGTGGCCGGGTCAAACTCGGCGGCTCGGCTGACGGCGGTGGAAATGGAATCCAGCGCCGGGGAAAGCAGGGCGAAGATCTCCACGGCCCGGGCAGACGGCTCCATGCTGCGGCCAGTGCGCACAAACAACGGATCATCGAACAACCCACGCAAGCGCGAAAGCGCCGCACTGATGGCTGGCTGACCAAGGAAAAGCTTCTCCGCAGCACGGGTCACGCTGCGCTCGTGCATCAGGGTTTCGAATACGATCAACAGGTTGAGGTCGACACGACGCAGGTCATTACGATTCATCTGGAGTCCAGGCAGAGTCAGTAAACTTGACGTGGGCGGCCATATGAGAACAATGGCCAGCAGGAATATTACGGGGAAAGGCTGGTACTCTGCACCGAGTAATTCAGTTTTCCTACAAAGGCTGCTTCAGTTTCTTACGACATTTGACGATGTTGCCGCTGATGCGGAATCAATGACAAGCATGTCGACTATTAATAGCCACAGATAGTGTTGGGTTGAAAGCCCAGCTAGAGTTCATGGCATTAGAGGTTCATTTGGCGAGGTTTGCGATGTCCCGCACGATCCGGTTTCACAAATTTGGTCCAGCCGAGGTGCTCAAATGCGAAGAGCATGCGGCCGCTCTGCCTGCACCGGGTGAAGTGCAGGTGCGCGTCGAGGCCATTGGCATCAGTTGGTACGACACACTCTGGCGGCAAAACCTGGCGTCTTCCCGTGCTCAATTGCCTGCCGGCCTTGGCCAGGAAATGGCCGGTGTCGTCACGGCTGTCGGTGAGGGTGTCGATGATCTGGCCGTGGGTGACAAGGTCGCCAGTTTCCCGGCTCAAAGCCCGAACGATTACCCGGTCTACGGCGAATTGATTGTGCTGCCACGCACGTCGCTGACCCGCTACCCGGACGTGCTCAGCCCGATTGAAGCCAGCGTGCATTACACGCCTTTATTGATTGCCTACTTTGCCTACTCGGATCTGGCACGGGTCAAACCCGGGCAGTTTGCCCTGGTCACTGACGCCAGCCATTGCGCAGGCCCTTCGTTTGTCCAGTTGGGCAAGGCCTTGGGTGTGCGGGTGATCGCGGCCACCAAGTCGGCGGATGAACGTGAATACCTGCTGTCGTTGGGCGCCGAGAAAGTGATTGTCACCGAGGAAGAAGATCTGCTGATGCGGATCAACAAAATCACTGACAATCGCGGCGTGGATGTGGTGTTCGATGGTCTGGGCGGCCCACAGATGTCACTGCTTGGCGACGTTCTTGCGCCACGTGGCAGCCTGGTTCTGTACGGCCTGCAAGGCGGGAACCAGACACCATTCCCGGCTTGCGCAGCGTTTCAGAAAAATATTCAGTTCTTCGTGCACTGTATCGGTAACTTCACCGGCAAGCCGGAACTGGGCATCATCCAGGATCAGGTTGCACTGCAACGGGCCTTGCGTGACATCAACCAGTTGACCGCCGACCGCGTGGTGCTGCCGCTCAAGACTCGGGTCTTTCCGTTTGCCGAGTTTGTCGAGGCTCACCGCTACATGGACGAATGCCCCTGCCGGGAAAGGGTTGCGCTCCAGGTCGAGCCAGCCTGATCCACTCAAAGAGTCCGTGCCTTCACGGACTCTTCGCTTTCAGTACTTTCCTACATGAGACCTTCCATTGATCTGTCAGTGGAGCAGTTCAGCAACTGAACTGGTTTTTGCTCTCAATCTGTAGCTTCTAATCAGCATCTAAGCCCTGATAATTGAATGATTACTTTCATCTCAAGGAATGAGCTATGAGCCGGTATCAGGCTGATACTTTTCAATGTGCACTGCTGATAAATATTCAACCATTAACGATCGTCTCGGTAGTTGCTGGAAATTTATTGGCTACTTCTTTCTTTATTTCCTGTGTTAAATGTCTGTGGGACTCTGTCGGATATTTCCTAGGACGTCGAAAGGCATGGAGTGAGCCCCCGTTAATACGGGCTCCACGGCTGATCGACAGGATGCAAGGCCTGCGCAGCCTCCGATGCACTCAAATGTCGACATGAACATTTAAGTGCTAGCATTTACCAATATAACCAGTATCCAAACCCTGTTCAGGCCAACCTCCTGCGCCGCGTCCTGCTGTGTGCGCGATATTGAACTACGAGTATCAGGTACATATAGATGACCAACATCCATGAACAAGCCATGAGCAATGTCTATCAACAAGTGCTGCAACGATTGCTGAGTTTCTTTTCCCGGGCCGAACGCACGGCATTGCAGTTGTTGATTCAACGCCTGGGCGTGGCCGCCGGCGGCATGGAGCAGATCGGTGACTTCAAAGTATTGGCCATTCAAACCGGCTCCCGTGACAGTTGCTACTCCCTGGCATTGCTGCGGGCCGCACAGCTGACCATCGCCAGTCGAGCGCCGGCAACGTTCCAGTTGCGCGTGGCAACCCTGCGCCTTGGCAGTTCCAGCGAGGCAGCCCTGGAAAACATTCATCGCAGCTACAGCGCCTTGTTCGTCTACGACGACCCACGGGTTGAAGTCCTGATGGTGGATAGCCGCGAGGTTGTAGCGTTCGATCCCGTGGCCCCGTTGTCTGCGGCAGGCCGTGAGTCCGAACGCACCAACCTGCTGATGATCGGGCACGTGCGGCCCATGGACGGGCCGCTTGACCTGTGGGACAACGGCTACCTGGCCACCGGCGAGTTCTGCGGGCAAATCACCCGTTGGAGCCATGGCGTCGACGCCCTGATCAGCCACGATACGCCGCGCCAACAGAGGCGATTTATCGAAGGCCTGAAACGGGCTGCCACCAAGGCCGGCCACGATATGTCCAGGCATCCCGAGCCGGGCTATGAGGGATTGTTCCGGCTGCTCGACGACCTGGGCGCTCAAGGCTACCAACGGTTTTACTCGCAACCGGGTTATCAACCCTGGCGTCCCGCAGAGGATTTTGAAATCTGCCGCCGCGCGACATTGATTGATATTCACGATTTGCTGGTCAGCAATCTGGAAGAACGATGGCCGCTGCTTACCGAATTTCTCGGATTCCAGGCGGACGAACTGGCGGCTCACCTCTGTGACAATGACTACAGCAGTCTCCCGGTTTGCGCCCACGTGCGCGGGTTGGATGCCTGCTTCGTGCAAGGTCGTACCTATGAAGAGGGGATTGGCGAATACCTGCAACGGGCGTTGGTGATGATGCGCCGTAAACAACTGCCGGAACGCTTGTGCGAACAGGCGATGGAAACCTTTGGCCGGCCAGTGACACTGGCAGAGCAGCGGACAAGGACTGCAACCGAATTGCAACGAAGCCTGGGTTTGAATGAAGCCCAGTTGGTGTGCCTCTTGTTTGCGCCTTTTGTCGACAACGGCGCAACACTCGAGCGATTCCTGCGCCAGTGCCACCCAGGCATGATGGTGGCATTGCCTGATCTGCATCGGGCCATGCAGGGGCAACAAGTTGCCGACCAGATCAAGCAATGGCTCACCGACGTCAGTGGTCTGCCGGTGAATCTCGTCTGCGACCTTTATCGCATGAAGTCGGTGGCGGTACTGGAGGGCAGGGTAGCCGAACCGGTGATCGGCGATGCGGTTGCTGATCCGGTCGACTATCACTCATCCGTGCCGGGTGAGTCGTCCGCCGGTGGTTGAAGGTGTGCCGTCATTGCCAGGCCCGCGGTCCTTGTCCATGAAAGGACCGCGTACTACCGACTTTGCCTATCAGGCGGTATATCGATACCTGACCCACCTCATCGGCGAAACAGCCAATGATGCGCGGGTTCGCCTGCCTTCATTGCGGCAACTGGCAGTGCGGCTGAATGTGTCGATCTCGACCATTCAGTACGCCTACGCGCTACTGGAAAAGGAAGGCCGGGTGTACTCAGAGGCCAAGTCAGGATATTTCGCGCAGCCGGTGCCTGCTGCGAATACGCTCTACAGCGGGAATGACTTGCTCGAAAGCGTTTACGTCAACGCCCGCCGTCCAGGCATGCTGGTACTGAGTACAGACGATCCGGCAATGCTGCAGCCCATAGACAGTCCGTTGCTGCTGCTGGAAAGAGAGTTGCTTCGTCAGTATCCGCGCCAGCCGCAAGCACACTCGCAACCCTGCGGCGAACTGGAGTTGCGCATGGCATTGGCTGCGCGCTACACCACTTCGCCGGTGCGGTGCTGGCACGCTGAAGATGTCTACATCGGGGCGGACCTTCGTGGTGTGCTGGAAATCCTGATCGTCGTGCTGGGCCTCAAGGAGGCAACGGTGGTGGTCGAATCACCGTGTGACTGGGGGATTCTGCGGTTGTTGGATGCGGCAGGCGTCCGGGTCATCGAGTGGCCGGTGATGACCGACGGCGGGCTGAATCATGACCTTCTCAAGACACTGCTGGAAACTGAACCGGTGTGCCTGGTGATGCTTTCGTCCGGCATGAATACGCCCAGTGGCAGCCAGGCGTCCGAGGGCAACCGTGAGGCCATTGCGCAGTTATTGAAGCAGCATGACTGTTGGGTGTTGGAGAACGACTGCTACGGTGAGCTCGAATTCGAACCCGGCGGCCCGCGATTTCGCGAGTGGCTGGCCCCGGAACGTCTGATCGTATTTTCTACTTTCGAAAAAATAATGGGGCCGGAAGCGCCCTTTGGTTATCTACTTTCGCGCCATTTGCGCGTGGAGCTGCAACGCCATTTCCTGCTGCGCGCTTTCCGCCTGTCCGCGATTCGCCAGAAAGCCATTGCCCGCTTGTACAGCAACGGACGCATCGACCAACACCTGCAATTGCTGCGGCGTCGGCTCAAGGACGGCAAGGTGCAGATGATTCAGTTATTGCAAGAACGCTTGGCCGATGCCCTGCATTTCGTCGAGCCACAAGGAGGTGCAACGATCTGGGTGCGTCCGTTACGGCAGGTCAACGTGCGCCGGGTATTCCAGCGCCTGCTCAAGCAACATGTGGTCATAGCGCCGGGAGAACTGTTCAGCCTCCAGGGGTTACATGCACAGCATCTGCGATTGAGTCATAGCGTGGTTGCTGAACAGGATCTGGCGAACGCCTTGGGTCTGCTGGCGGATGCGCTGCGAATGGAGTCGATCGAATGAACGCAACACCCTGTCTGGCGCAATGCTCGACTTTTATAACACTGAGCTCGATCCAGCACGGGATCGATAACGTCGCGCGACGGTCAAACTGCCAGTAAACTGCGTTCCAATTCCTGAACCACTCTATTCCAGAGGTTTTTGCATGACACTCAGTCAATATGCGGGCAAACCGGCACCGGCAGAATTGTTGGTCGATATCCCGCGACTGGTTACGGCGTATTACACCGGCCAGCCAGATGCCGCCATTTCGACCCAACGCGTGGCTTTTGGCACGTCCGGGCACCGAGGCAGCTCCTTCGACCTGAGTTTCAACGAATGGCACGTTCTGGCCATCAGCCAGGCAATCTGTCTGTATCGCGAGGCGCAAGGCATCGACGGCCCGCTGTTCGTCGGTATCGACACCCATGCGCTGTCCACTCCAGCAGGCGCCAGCGCCCTGGAAGTGCTGGCGGCCAACGGTGTGACGGTTATGATTGCCGAAGGCGACGAATACACCCCGACGCCGGCGATTTCCCACGCGATTCTTTGCTACAACCGTGGACGCACCTCGGGCCTGGCTGACGGCATCGTCATCACCCCGTCGCATAACCCGCCGCAAAGCGGGGGTTACAAATACAACCCCACCAACGGTGGCCCAGCCGATACCCACATCACCAAGTGGATCGAAGCCAAAGCCAACGAACTGCTGGGCAACAAGCTCGCCGGGGTCAAGCGCATCAGTTACGAGCAAGCGCTGAAGGCCAGCACCACCCATCGCCACGATTATGTGAACACCTACGTTGCCGACCTGATCAACGTCATCGATTTCGATGCGATCCGTGATGCCAAACTGCGCCTGGGTGTCGATCCGCTGGGCGGAGCAGGGGTGCGCTACTGGTCGGCGATTGCCGAGCATTACCGCCTGGACCTGGACGTGGTGAACAAACAGGTTGATCCGACGTTCCGCTTCATGACCGTCGACTGGGACGGCCAAATTCGCATGGACCCATCGTCCACGCATGCCATGCAAGGCCTTATCGGCCTCAAGGAGCGCTTCGACGTGGCATTCGCCTGCGACCCGGATCACGACCGTCATGGCATTGTTACGCCGTCCGGTGGCTTGCTGGCGCCGAACAATTATTTGGCGGTGTCCATTGATTATCTGTTCCAGAACCGGCCGCAATGGCGCGCCGACGCTGCCGTCGGCAAAACAGTGGTCAGCAGCGGGTTGATCGATCGTGTGGCCAAGCGTCTGGGGCGTCGCCTGTACGAAGTGCCAGTCGGCTTCAAGTGGTTTGCCGATGGCTTGTTCGATGGTTCGCTGGGCTTCGGTGGTGAAGAAAGCGCCGGAGCATCGTTCCTGCGCAAGGACGGTGGCGTCTGGAGTACCGACAAGGACGGGCTGATCCCGGCATTGTTGGCCGCTGAAATGACCGCCCGCACCGGTCGCGACCCGAGCCAGGCCTATCGAGCCTTGACCGATGAACTGGGAGAACCTTTCTCCGTGCGGGTCGACGCCAAGGCCAACCCGGAGCAAAAAGCTTTGCTGAGCAAGCTGTCGCCGACACAGGTGACCTCCACCGAGTTGGCGGGCGAGCCCATCCAGAGCATTCTCAGCCATGCGCCCGGTAACGACCAGGCGATTGGCGGCTTGAAGGTCATGACCGAGAACGGTTGGTTCGCTGCGCGTCCGTCGGGTACCGAAGACATCTACAAAATCTATGCGGAAAGCTTTGTCAGCGACGACCATCTCAAGCAGTTGGTGGCCGAAGCGCAGACGTTGGTGGATGGCGCTATTTCCACGAAGTAAGTGATGGGCGTTGGTGGCGAGGGAGCAAGCTCCCTCGCCACAAATTGATAGACGGCCTATAGAAAAGGGGTGACCGTTCTGGCCACCCCTTTTTTGTACGTCGCAATTACCCAATCAAGCCAGATCCACCAGCACAATCTCGCTGTCCTCGACGGCTGTTACTTGCAGTACCTGCTCGTCGGCAACTGCAATGCCGTCGCGAGCCTGTGCACGCAAGCCATTGACTTCAATGACGCCGGTGGCCGGAACCAGATACGCGCGACGACCGCTGTCCAGCCGATATTCCGCGGTTTCACCCGCTTTCAGGTTCGCCGCCACCAACCGGGCATCGGCGCGAATGCGCAGGCTTTGATCATCGCCGTCCTTGCCGCTGGCCAACGTCACGAAACCTTCGCGCTGGCCTTTGGGAAACGGCTTGGCGCCCCAGGACGGTGCCAGTCCGGATTCATTCGGAATGATCCAGATCTGGAAAATCCTGGTCGGTGTCGCTTCCAGATTGTATTCACTGTGGGCAATACCGGTTCCGGCGCTCATGACCTGGACGTCACCGGCCTCAGTGCGGCCCTTGTTGCCCAGGTTGTCCTGGTGGGTGATCGCACCTTCTCGCACGTAAGTGATGATCTCCATGTCCCGATGTGGATGCTGCGGGAAGCCGGTACCGGGGGCGATTACATCATCGTTCCACACCCGCAGGTTGCCCCAGTTCATGCGTTTTGGGTCGTGGTACTCGGCGAACGAAAAGTGATGATGTGCATCCAGCCAGCCGTGGTGAGCGCCACCCAGCGAGTTGAAAGGTCTGAGTTCAAGCATGATCGTCTCCTGAAAGGTTCGTCATGGGCTTGATGCATGAGCCATGAAGCGAGACCGGTGGTTGATGACGGCCATCATCCAACAGGCAACAATCGATAAAAAGCGTAAAAAATGCCTCATAACAATCGAATGTATCGATATAAATACCCTTCGAAATATTGTCATTCGTCCTTCACTTCATCGTATAAGCCAATGAGCTACAAGCATTTCACTAGAACTCATCGGCAAATGCAGACACCATAGCCGTCAACAGTCTCAGACCATGGAGTCCGTCCGCGTGGCGCAACACACCCCCGATCTTCCACCTGAACTTCGCCCTTTGGCCGAGATGCCGCTGCTCAAGCGTCTGGCCGCCCGGTTTTTTGGCCATGGCTTGACCCGCTTGCGTGCACAGCACCGTGCTTCGTGGTTGCACGGCCAGGCGGACGGTTTTCGCAGCGGGCATATTGCCGGGGTGGACTACGGCTACAAGGAAGGCAAACTGGAAGGGCTGGAAGAAGGCCGACAGGTGTTGCTCATACGTGACTCACGCAGCACTGAACACAGGCCGCCCAACATTGATAACCATTTGTTCGATGATTGGCGCCTGCCGTTGACCGCCGAACTGAAAAAACGCATGAAGGCGGACGTCGCACGACTGCTGCCGCCGCACGCGCAACCCAGCACCGCTCAGTGGAAGATGATTTTCAGCGATACGCCTTCTACCTCGGTAATCGCCGGCGCGGGTGCGGGCAAGTCGACAACGCTGGTCCTGCGTATTGTGTTGCTGACGCAATACCTGGGCTTCGAGCTGAGTTCGATGACAGTCGTGACCTTCACCCGCGAATCGCGCAAAGACTTCATCAACAAGCTGATCGAGCTGTTTGCCCTTTGGGGACGGGCGCTCAGCTTCAAGGAAGCACGCGATCTGGTGCGTACTTTCCACTCGCGGATTCTGCCCATGGTGCGCAGCCTGCCGGGTTTTGAGCGCTTGCAGGCCTTCGAGAACCTCAGCCACCGGATACAAGGTTCTGAGGAAGAGGTGGACAGCAATCCGTTCGACTTGCGCATCAACGATGCCCAGCGCCAGCAACTCAATGCCTGTTATCACGCCTTGCATACCCGCGACGAACGCTTTCGCGAGTTGATCAAGCCGCTGTCGCGCCATGCCTTGCAGCTCAAGGAGCTGGAGCGCGATCACCCGGATGTCCAGAAGCGCATGGCCGTGACCGAACTGGCCGCCAAGCGCGATGAAGAACTTTGCGACATGATCGAAGACCTGTGGTTTCGCGCCAAAGCCTGGCCGATCAAAGGTATCGAGCCCAATCGCCAGACGTTCGATATCAACGGTTCGAGATTTCATTGTCACGGCTACATTCCGTCGCTGGATGCCTGGGTGGTGCTGGGTTTCGATCCTCGGGAAAACCCTCAACTGACGCGTCCCAACGCAAAGTTGAGCGTGCGCGCGGAATGGGCTGTAAAACGCACCCTGTTTCAAGCTTTCTGCCGTAAGCCTTTGATATGGCTGGATAGCTATGAATCGTCGAAACGTGTTCTGGCGTCGCTGGCAGGAGATGCCAGTGCCGGGCCAGGCTTCGATTACAAGGTCAAGGGTGAACTCGCTTCTGCACCGTTGCTCGACTGTTTTGTCGCTGCTGCCGGGTTTATCGAGAACCTGGGCCTGGACGTACCGACCGCCGTGGGCCAGATGAGCTTCGGCAAGGATGACCCGGACCGGTTCTTCTTTGAGGCCTTGAGTCTGTATTGGCGTGCACTGGAAGATCATTTGCTCGACCAGAAACCGCCGATCATGACCTACAACCGGATGTTCGCGCTGTTCAGCGAGCACTCGCCGGAGAATCTCAAGTTGCTCAGCGATGAGTTGCTGCGGCCACTGTCGCATTTGATGATCGATGAATTCCAGGATGTCTCACCGCAGATCGTGTCGTGGATTCGTGCCAGCCTGGCAGAAATCCGCAGTCGCGGTCCGGCCATGCATGTCGGGCGCGGCGCGCAACGCTCGTCTTTGCTTTGCGTGGGGGATGATTGGCAGTCGATTTATGGTTGGCGCGGCAGTTCGCCAAGTTATTTCATGGAGTTCAACCAGTCGTTCTCGTCCCCGAGCACCACCAAAGTCATGCTCAGCGACAATTACCGCAGCCATCAACACATCATCGACGCTGCCGAACACATCGTGCGCGCCGCTCCGGCGATTGCTGGCAAGAAGGCCAAGGCCAGCGGTGAGCCAAAGCCGTTACTGCCAGTCAACGTGCTGGACCGCGACGACCAAGGCCTGGCTCAAAGGTTGATGGAACATTACAGGAAGGGCGATTCAATCTTGATGCTCTATCGAAAAAGCAGCGATAAGTCATTGATAGAAGAGCATATTCAGCCTGTAGTTAATCTTGATTCTAGCTTGCCGTATGACGCAAGGCGCTTGAAACAGCTGACTTATCACAGCGCCAAGGGTCTGCAGGCGGACGCGGTTTTCCTGCTTGGCGACTGTCAGCACTTGACCAGTTCTCCCTACAAGAATCAGGTGTACCGCATGGCCGGCCTGGGCAAGGCTGGTGATAACGAGCCGTACGACAATGCGCAGAAAGACGAAATCCTGCGCCTGGCCTACGTGGGCATTACCCGGGCAGTGAGTCATTGCTACTGGTATGTCGATACGGCGGACAATCAGGCTGCAAACATGCCCAAGGCGTCCGACCGGATCGGTAAGGGCAAGGCATTCTTTGCTGATCATCGCCAGGGCAAGACTGTGGCGTGAGTCTTTGGATTTCACTCAACAAAAAGCCCACCGGGAGTGTAATGCTGTTCACTTAAGGACGAACACTGTACCTGTGGCGAGGGAGCTTGTCGGATCGCCGCACCGTCCCGCTGGGGCGCGAAGCGGCCCTTAAAGGGACTGCTGCGCAGTCCAGCGGGAGCGAGCTCCCTCGCCACAGGATGCTAATGCTCATTTAAGTGAACAGCATTACACGTGAAGTGGGCTTTTTTATGACTTTCAGGCCTTCAGGCATAGCTCCTGAGGGCTACCGGGGGAATGAACGCCTCAAGCTCATCCTCCACGGCTTCGATGATTCGCTCCACATCGGCGGCATTCATCACCGTCGCACACGGAATACCGGCAATGGCGATCATGGTCTCGCCGGTTGCTCGATCAAACAAACGGGCAATCATGCTGCCCGGGGCATCCATGCTGGCCTCGAAACCCATGGGATGAAAATGCCAGCGCATCAGCTGGCAGGCGTTTGGAAAAGTGACCTTGCTGAACCCTTTATTCATGTGTTGCCCACCTTCTTCATCGAGCGCTTCCTTTAGCTCACGTTAGGAGGGAAGAGCCTTCATTGGCTCTACCGATGACAGACTTTAAAAGTAGCACCTGAATGTGAAAAAAATGTGGATTTTTCAGGTCGTTTGGCAATTGCTTCGCATTTTTTATTCACGCCTTTTGGCGCAAACGTTTTCGCAAATATACCGCTATCCGTTTAACCATTGATGCAGAAGCCGAAGTTGGGCAAGCTCGGCTTTTTCACGTCGAGACCTTTATGCACGCCGAGGATGATGGCCCACAGCAAACCCAGGCCACGGCCGAGACGGTCATGCGTTATCACCTGCGTTGGAAACACCGGGATCTCGACGGGGTCATGGCGCTTTACCATCCCGAGATCCAGTACAACGACTTTTTCCAGAACCGCGTGATGGGCCTTGAGCACTTGCGCGAATACGTGCGCAGCAGCATGCCCCGCGATCCGGATGAGGCGCTGGAACATTCGGACCGCATTCGGCTGGACGGCAACACGGCGTTCATTCAGTACCGCATCACCCTGCGTGGCGGCGAAGGGTTGGTGTCGTTTCGCGCCAGTGAAGCGATTACCGTCAAGGACGGGCTGATCTGGCGGGTCAACGAATACGCCTCTGTGGTGCGTGAACAGCCCACCGGTAAAAGCAGCAGCCAGCGGCCGGCGGTCAGTCGCCTGGGCTTGTCACCACGGCAGTTGAGTTTCATGGCCGAGGATCTGCAACAGTATTTCCAGCGCCAGCAACCCTATCTCGACCCTGAACTCGACCTGCAACGGGTGGCAAAGGAGTGCGGGTACAGTCGCAACCAGATTTCCTATTTGCTTAATCAGGTGTTGGGGCAGAGCTTCTATCGCTACGTCAACCAGGCGCGCCTGCAACATCTTCTCGCGGCGCTGGACAACGCCGCACCACCGCTGCGCATCGACGAACTGGCGTTCGCTGCCGGGTTCAATTCGTTGTCGGCGTTCTACAGCTGTTTCCGTCAACACACCGGGCTGTCACCCAAGGCGTATGCCAAACAAATTTCTTTGCGTGCACGCGCGCAAGACAACGCTTGAGCTCACGCACTAGGATCAGCGCCAACGAAGTTTGATTGGCGGAGTCTTGCATGCCGGCGTGGCGCACTATCAGTTTGTGGATGGACCAACTCGACGAGCCGTTGCTGGCGCGTCCGGCGCTGGAACAGGATCTGGACATCGATGTAGCGATCATCGGCGCCGGGTATACCGGACTCTGGACGGCCTACTACCTCAAGCGTCAGGCGCCTGGCCTGAACATCGCCATTATCGAGGCGCAAACCGCCGGTTTTGGTGCTTCGGGACGCAATGGCGGCTGGTTGATGGGCAATCTGTTGGGGGAGGACCGGCTGCTTGCCGAGCTGTCACCTGAACAGCGCCGGGCGTCATACGACTTATTGCACAGTATTCCCGATGAAGTGGAAATCGTCCTGGAACGTGAGGGCATCGACTGCGATTATCGCAAAGGTGGAGTGTTGTACTGCGCTGCCCGCTACCCGGAACAGGAAGCCAACCTGCGCCTATACCTGGACAAGCTCTACCAGCAGGGACTCAACGAGCGCGATTACCGTTGGCTCAGCCCTGAACAATTGGCGCAGCAGATCCGTGTCGGCAAACCCTACGGCGGCATCTATGCCCCGCATGTCGCGACCATTCACCCAGCCAAACTGGTACGCGGCCTGGCGCGGACGGTGGAGCGCATGGGTGTGCGGATCTACGAGAACAGCCCGGTGACCCAATGGCAGTCCGGCAGCCTGCACACGGCGAAAGCTTCGGTGCGCAGCCGTTGGATAGTGCCAGCGGTAGAAGGCTATTCGGTAACGTTACCGCCGTTAGGTCGTTATCAACTGCCGGTACAAAGCTTGATCGTCGCCACCGAACCTTTGTCCGCTGCGACCTGGGACGAAATCGGCCTGAGCCGCGGCCAGGCGTTCAGTGAAAGCAGCCGCCAGGTCACTTACGGCCAGCGTACCGCAGACAACCGCCTGGTTTTCGGTGCCCGCGGTGGTTACCAGTTTGCTGGCAAGTTGCGCCACAACTTTGACCTGACCCGTAGTGAAATCGAACTGCGCCGCTATCTGTTCGGTGAGTTGTTCCCGCAACTCAAGAACGTCCAGATCACCCATGGCTGGGGCGGCAATCTTGGCATGTCGCGGCGGTTCAAACCGCACATGCTGTGCGATCAGGCCAGTGGCATCGCCTTGTCCGGCGGTTATGGCGGGGAGGGCGTGGGTGCCAGCAACCTGGGCGGGCGGACGTTGGCGGACCTGATCCTGCAACGCGACACCGAGCAGGTCCGGCAGCCATGGGTCATTCCCCAACGTGGCCTTGATGCACTGCGGACCTGGGAGCCCGAGCCCTGCCGCTGGCTCGGCTACAACGCGATCATCCGCAGCTTTGTCCACGAAGACCAGACCCTCGCCAACCCGGCCACCGCGCCTTGGCGGCGCAAGCTCGCCAGTGGAGTGGCGGGGTTCATGGAAGGTTTCATGCAGTAACCGACGCGTTCTACAACCACAGGTATTCCCATGAGCATCACGCAATTCAAGAACACCGCAACCCTGCAACTGGAGGCGTCGAACCCGGTCGCCGTGCCGCTCGGCACGCCTGTGGCCGTGGCCTCGACCACCAGTCTCGAGCGCGACGACGGCGTCGAAACCGGCGTCTGGGAATGCACCCCCGGTCGCTGGCGGCGGCAGATCGTTGCCCAGGAATTCTGCCATTTCATCCAGGGGCGCTGCACCTTCACCCCGGACGATGGCGAAACCCTGCACATACAAGCCGGCGATGCACTGATGTTGCCCGCCAACAGCCTCGGTATCTGGGATATCCAGGAAACCGTGCGCAAGACCTACGTTTTGATTTTTTGAGCTCTTAAAAAAACAAAAGCTGATCCTTTGATTGCCTGCCAACAAAAACAAACCCATACAGGAATCGCTCATGATCCGAAAGACACTGACACTGGCCCCGCTGATGCTGGTCGCATCCATCAGCCAGGCGGCTGAAACGGTCAAAATCTACAACTGGTCGGACTACATAGCGCCGGACACTACGAAAAACTTCCAGAAAGAAACCGGCATTGCATTCACCTACGACGTCTATGACAGCAACGAAACCCTTGATGGCAAGCTGATGACCGGCAAATCCGGTTACGACGTGGTGTTTCCTTCGAACCACTTCATGGCGCGGCAAATCGAAGGCGGAGCGCTGAAAAAACTCGACAAGAGCCAGTTGCCGAACTGGAAGAATCTCAATCCGGTGCTGCTCAAGGCACTGCAAACCAACGATCCGGGTAATGAGCACGGCTTCCCATACCTGTGGGGCAGCACTGGCATCGGCTACAACATTGCCAAGGTCAAAGCGGTGCTCGGTGATAATGCACCGGTGGATTCCTGGGACCTGATTTTCAAACCGGAAAACATGCAAAAACTGCAAAAATGCGGCGTGGCCATCCTCGACAACGGCCCCGAACTGTTGCCAGCGGCGCTGAATTATCTAGGCCTGCCGCATCACAGCAAAAGTCCGGAAGACTACAAAAAGGCCGAGGCCTTGCTGATGAAGATTCGCCCTTATGTCAGTTACTTCCACTCGTCCAAATACACCAGTGACCTGGCCAACGGTGACATTTGCGTGGCTGTCGGCTTCTCGGGCGACATCCTGCAAGCGGAAAACCGCGCCAGGGAAGCCAAAAATGGTGTCGACATCGGCTACACGATTCCCAAGGAAGGCGCAGCGATCTGGTTCGACATGGTTGCCATGCCTGTAGATGCTCCGGACGAAAAGGCCGGTTATGCGTTCATGAATTACCTGCTGCGCCCCGACGTCATGGCCAGTATCAGTAACTACGTGCATTACGCCAATGGCAATAAACAGGCAGACAACCTGATCGACCCGGCCATCAAGAATGACACCAAGGTCTACCCGAGCCCGGAAATGATGGGCAAATTGTTCGCCCTGGAAGCCATGCCACTGAACATCGACCGGATTCGGACACGGCTATGGAACAAGATCCGTACCGGTAGCTGATTCGTCAGACGGCAGCACCTGAAGGCCTCATTACCAGCCAGCTGGTGATGAGGCCGGTACATTCGACATTGTTGGTGCCCGATACTCCGCCATCGTGAGCAGCTCGCACCAGGTGAACCCCACCGGTCAGTCTTCCTTGCGAATGGTGGACACCTCGTCAGACCTGACCTTGACCTTCGCCCCGGAAATATCCTCGAACTCGTAGAAGCCGTCCTTGGTTTTGGTTTTCGGCATGTCCTTGGTCAAATATTGGGTGCCGTTCTGCAGGGTAACCACCGTTGGGGTAGAACAACCGGCGAGTGCCAATGAGGCCGCTATCGCCACGGACATACCCAAAGTCTTGATATTCATAACTCACACTCCCACAAAAAAGACCGACTGTTGCTTTAGACAGTGCCTGTAACGCGGTTGGTGCCGTGGATCGGCGGAAAGTTCTGCGCGCCGGAAAAAATACCTGACAGCGCCGCCGCTTATCCTTTTCCGTTTGCACCGGGCAGGCCGTTGCTGGTATCTGTACGCATAACCAGTATTCGTTCCCATGGCTCCCATTCCCCGTGACAGCAAAACCCCTCGACGATCCGTTCTACTACTTGAACAACTTCATGCAAGTCATTGATTGGCTTGAACATCGCTATGCCGATGTGCTGGCTGACGAGGAACAGCGCTTCATTACCGACTTCAAAGGGTTACCTCGCGAGTCCCGGGCCTTGCTGGTCCGCCTGATCATGCGCAAGGGCATTCACTTCAGAGCGGGTAAATTGCATTACCCCGAAATTGGCGACATCGCCGCCGCTGCCAGCCCGTTGCTGGCATTGGCGTGGGTTGATCAACAAATGCCCCTGGCGGTGGAGACGCTGTTCGAGGTGTTGCTCAAAGCCGAAATTCTCCAATGTCTGGGTACGGCCATTGATCAGCCAAAAGGAAAAAAGACTGACTGGCTACCGGCACTGAGCGAGCAGTTTCCCGAGGCTCGCACCTTCAGGCAATGGTGCCCGACGCTGGACGACCAGTTGTTCAGCCTGACGATCATGGGCTTGTGTGATCGCCTGCGCTTGATGTTTTTTGGCAATCTTTTCCAGGATTGGTCCGAGTTCGTGCTGGCGGACCTGGGTATCTTTACCTATGAAAAAGTCGACTTTTGCGCCGACTCGCGAGGCCTGCGCAGCCGCGAAGACGTGGATGCCTGCATGTTCCTGCACCATTGCCAGCAACAGTTCGAGGCCGGTGAAGCGCTGGGGGATGTTATCGGACAGGTCAACGGGCTGACATTGAGCAACCCATGGCTGCAACGGCGCCGCGAGAAACTGCTGTTCCAGATCGCTCAGCATTGCGAGCGCATCGCCGATTTCGCCTCTGCGCTGACGCTGTATCGCCAGTGCAGATATCCCGGCGCGCGGTTGCGGTTGATCCGCGTACTGGAGCGCTGCGGTGAATTCGAATTGGCACTGGCGTTGGCCACCCAGGCCGAACAGGCACCGGAAAGTGCCGCCGAGCAACAAGTGCTGCTGCGGATGCTGCCAAGGCTGCGGCGCAAGCTCGGCGGGCCGCCAATGAAACGCGCATCACCCCGGCAAATGCTGCGCCTGGACCTGCAATTGCCACGCACGGACCTGGCGTTGTCGGTGGAGCATTACGTGCAGGCGCACCTCACGCAGGATGAGGCACCGGTCCACTATGTGGAAAACACGCTGATCAACTCGTTATTCGGTCTGTTGTGCTGGCCGGCGATTTTCGCGCCGTTGCCCGGGGCTTTCTTCCACCCGTTCCAGCGTGGCCCGGTGGACCTGCTCAACGAGGATTTCCATGAGCGCCGCGCAGAGCTGTTCCAGGCGTGCCTGGCAGAACTCGATGACGGGCGTTATCGGCAGACCATCCGTGAACGCTTTAGCGAAAAATGGGGGGTGCAGTCGCCGTTCGTGTTCTGGGGAGCGCTCAACGAAGCGTTGCTGGAGCAGGCACTGGATTGTTTGCCGGCGGAACACCTCAAGCACTGGTTCAATCGACTGTTACTCGACATCAAGGCCAATCGCGCGGGCATGCCCGACTTGATCCAGTTCTGGCCGCAGCAAAAAACCTACCGCATGATCGAAGTCAAAGGGCCAGGGGATCGCTTGCAGGATAACCAGCTGCGCTGGCTGGAGTTCTGTCATGAGCACGGCATGCCGATTGCCGTTTGCTATGTGCAATGGGCGGAGCAAGCCGCTTGAGCTACAGCATTGCCGTGCGGGCGCTGTGCGAATTTACCGCCAAGGTCGGTGACCTTGACCTGCGCTTCACACCGTCGCCGACAGCGCTGGAAGGCATTGTCGGCCATCGCACGGTAGCGTCCCGGCGCAGCGAGGGTTACCAGAGTGAAGTCGCGCTTGAAGGGTTGTTCAAAAGCCTGAAGGTCAAGGGCAGGGCGGACGGCTACGATCCGACGCAGAACTGCCTGGAAGAAGTCAAAACCTACCGGGGCGACTTGAACAAGCAACCGGCCAACCACCGTCAACTGCATTGGGCTCAAGCGAAAGTCTACGGCTGGTTGATGTGCCAGAAACTGGCGCTTGAGAAGATCAATCTGGCGCTGGTGTATTTCGATATCGTCAGCGAAAAGGAAACCTGTCTGGTCGAGTCCTTCAGCGCCGGGCAACTGCAAGTGTTCTTCGAGCAGCATTGCCGACTGTTTCTACACTGGGCTGAACAGGAAGAGGCTCATCGCGAAGCACGTAATGGCGCCGCCCAGCAATTGCAATTCCCCCATGCCGGTTTCCGCCCGGGCCAGCGACATCTTGCCGAGTCCGTGTTCAAGGCAGTCAGCACCGGCCGTTGCCTGATGGCCCAGGCACCGACAGGGATCGGCAAGACCGTCGGCACTTTGTTTCCGATGCTCAAGGCCCTGGCGCCGCAGCAACTGGACAAAGTGTTCTTCCTGACGGCAAAAACGCCGGGGCGCAAACTGGCCCTGGATGCCGCGCAGGTGATTCTCGACAGCGCCGATGCGCCACCCTTGCGCGTCCTGGAAATGATCGCCCGGGACAAGGCTTGTGAGCATCCAGGCAGCGCCTGTCACGGCGAATCCTGTCCGCTGGCACGGGGTTTTTATGATCGCCTGCCCGCGGCACGGCAAGCTGCCAGAGAGTTGCGTCTGCTGGATCAGAATGCGCTGCGTGAGGTCGCCCTGGCGCACCAGGTGTGTCCTTACTACTTGAGCCAGGAAATGGCGCGCTGGGCCGACGTCGTGGTGGCCGACTACAACTATTACTTCGATTTCAGCGCGTTGTTGTTCGGGCTATGCCAGGCCAACCAATTGAACGTCGCGGTATTGGTGGACGAAGCCCACAACCTGGTGGAGCGCGGTCGTCAGATGTACAGCGCCAGCCTCGACCAGGCGACGCTCAATGGCGTGCGTAAAACCGCCCCCGAGGCATTGAAAAAGCCATTGCAACGGGTCAACCGCGAATGGAATGCTCTGCACAACCAGCAACTTGGTGCTTATCAGGCTTATGACAAACCTCCGGAAAAGTTGCTCCAGGCGTTGTCATCCTGCAGCGCAAGTATCGGCGACTTTCTGAACGATCACCCGCAGGGGCTGGACAGCGCGCTACAGAGCTTTTACTTCGACATGCTGCAGTTTTGCCGTGTGGGCGAACTCTTTGACGAGCAGTACCTGTTCGACATCAGCAAGCGTGATCTCGATCGCAAACGCAACCTCTCGCAACTCTGTCTGCGCAACGTGGTGCCGGCGGGGTTCATCGGCCCCCGTTTGACGGCAGCGCGTAGCACCGTGCTGTTTTCCGCGACGCTCAGCCCCAGGCACTATTACGCCGACTTGCTGGGAACACCGGCGAGCACCGTGTGCATTGATGTTGAATCGCCGTTTCATGCCGACCAATTGCAGGTGCACATCGTCAACCGCATCTCCACCCGTTTTGTTCATCGTCAGGCGTCACTCGCACCGATCGTTGAATTGATTGCCCGGCAGTTCAGCCAGCGCCCGGGCAATTACCTGGCTTTTTTCAGCAGCTTCGATTACCTGCAGCAAGTTGCACAGCTATTGGCCGAACGCCATCCGCAGATCAATCTGTGGTCGCAATCGCGCGGGATGACAGAGGAACAACGCCAGCAATTTCTCGATCAATTCACCGCCGATGGCCAGGGTGTCGGCTTTGCCGTACTGGGCGGGGCGTTTGGCGAGGGCATCGATTTGCCGGGGGCACGCCTGATCGGCGCGTTCATCGCCACCCTTGGGCTGGCACAGCTCAATCCCGTCAATGAGCAAATGAAACGGCGCATGGCGGCGATATTTGGTGCCGGTTACGACTACACGTACCTGTTTCCCGGCGTACAAAAAGTGGTCCAGGCCGCAGGCCGGGTGATTCGCACACAACAGGATCAAGGCGTGGTGATGTTGATCGATGACCGCTTTGGCGAGGGCAAGGTCAAGCAATTGCTGCCGCGATGGTGGTCTGTGGAACCAACGCTTTTTCACCCCGGCCAGTAGGATTTTTTACCTTTAAAAACATTGACATACCTTGAAGCAAACGACGATTTGAACAATCACCGAAAGCACACTTTATTGAAATGACCGGGTATCACTCTCACCCGGTTCTTTGATAAGGAAATCAAGCCATGTCAGAAACACCAAAGTACGCCCATACGCCTGCAGACGTGTCCAAAGCACTCAACGAAATCACGGCCACACTGTTCGCCGGTAAAACCGCCGAAACCCCGCCCAAACTGTTGGTCACCGCAGGATTACAGGGCTCAGGTAAAACCTATCTGCTTGAAAAGGAACTGCTGCCTTCAGGGCAATACGCCAATTATGTTCGGCTTTACTTGCCCGAGTATCGAGAAAAGCACCCTCAATACGCGGACATGATCAAGGAAGGGGTCCTGCATGCGTATGCCCACACAGAGAAGTTTGTTCGAGAACTCAGCGGCAAAATCTTTATCGAGGCACTCACACGCAAATACAACCTCATCATGGAATGCGCCTTCGATGACATCCGCTTTTCCGATTTGTCGTCCATCGCTAATGGCTATCGTCTGGAAGCCCATGTCGTCGGTTGCAACCAGGCGTTTGCGCACGTGTCCAGCATCAAGAGGGCACTCAAAAGTCTTGAAAACAAGGAGCTGGAACGCTTTGTCAGCTATTCGGCCCTCACGGCCAGCATGAGTAACGCGCAGGCCATCCTTCTTGCGTTTGAGGCCATCGCCAAAGTGCATAGCGGTTCACAGATCCTTTTGTATGAACGCGGATTGGGGACCTTGAACGAGCGCACTTTGCGGGCTCACAGTACCTACACTAGAGATGCCAGGGACAATCTCAACGTCAGCGAGTCGACAAAGGCATACACCTACAGCGAGTACCAAGCCATCATCGACAAGAAGGTCTACACCATGGCGGAGCGTAACGAAATGGTGAAAGACTGCCATTTGGCATTGCTCAAGACTGGAGCCCACGCCAGGCAAGTGCCGGATTTTGTATATAACGACCTGTATACCTATATCGAAAAGTACGTGTACCGGTAAAATCCGCGTGGCGTCTATATGACGCAAATACTGGAGCTTTCCAATCCTGCGGTTTGTCGCATACTTCAAAGCAAGCATAAACGGGTGAGGGGTCAATGAGCGAAGATCGAACCAATACCGACGGATTCGAGGACAAGCGACTTCGTTTGTTGATCGATGCGGTGGTTGATTATGCGATCTACATGATTGATCCCGAAGGCATCATCACCAGCTGGAACGCCGGTGCCAGGCGTTTCAAGGGGTATGACGAAGACGAAATTCTTGGTCAGCACTTCTCGCGTTTTTACACCGAAGAGGATCGCCGTGCCGGGTTGCCGCAAAAGGCCCTTGATACGGCGATTCGAGAAGGGCGTTTCGAAGGTGAAGGCTGGCGCGTACGCAAGGACGGCACGTATTTCTGGTCTCACGTGGTGATCGATCCGATTCTCGATCCAACAGGCAAGTTACTGGGGTTCGCCAAGATCACCCGCGACCTGACCGATCGCAAAATGGCTGAAGAAACCCTCAAGCAAAGCGAACAGCAATTCCGCTTGCTGGTGCAAAGTGTCACCGATTACGCCATCTACATGCTCGATCCCCGCGGCCATGTGACCAACTGGAACCTGGGGGCCCAGCGCATCAAGGGCTATTTGCCGGAAGAAGTCATCGGCCAGCACTTTTCAATGTTCTACACGCCCGAAGACCGCGAGGCTGGCGAACCGCTACGCACGCTGAGCATCGCTACGAATGAAGGGCGATTCGAAAACAAGGGTTGGCGCGTTCGCAAGGACGGCACGCGTTTTCTGGCCCACGTGGTGGTCGATCCGATTTGGGGAGAAACCGGCACCTTGCTCGGTTTCGCCAAGATTACCCGTGACATCACTGAAGTCACCCAGGCGCAACAAGCCCTGGAGCAAACCCGCGAGGCATTGTTCCAGGCGCAGAAAATGCAAGCCATTGGTCAGCTCAGCGGCGGGATTGCCCATGACTTCAACAATTTGCTCACGGTGATTCTTGGCAATCTGGAGATTGTGCGCAAACGCCTGGCCAATGATCCGAAAATCGTTCGCCTGCTGGACAATGCGACCCAGGGCGCGCAGCGCGGTGTTTCACTGACTCAAAGGATGCTGGCATTTGCCAGACGCCAGGAACTGAAATCCGAGCCGGTCGAAATTCCCGTGCTGGTGCAAGGCATTTCCGGCTTGCTGCGCAGTTCGCTCGGGCCGTCAGTGGTTCTGCAAACCCGCTTTCCTCCAGAGATCGAACCGGTCATGGCGGATGTCAATCAGCTGGAACTGGCGGTGCTCAACCTGGTCACCAATGCCCGTGATGCAATGCCAAACGGCGGCACGATCATCATCAGCGCCCGTAAAGCCGATGCCCGGGATGAGCCCCGGCCTTTACCCGATGACGGGCGCTATGTCTGCCTGAGCATCAGCGACACCGGGGACGGCATGGATGAGGCAACACTGGGATCGGCGATGGATCCGTTTTTCACCACCAAAGGGCTTGGCAAAGGCACCGGGCTGGGTTTGTCGATGGTCCATGGATTTGTCGAGCAACTGGGCGGGCGGTTCATTCTCAAAAGCCAAAAGAATCACGGCACCACAGCCGAACTGTGGTTACCCGTCGCATCGGAGGGAGCGGTAGCGGTTCAGATTACCGACCCAGCCAAAACGCCAGAGACCCATCGGTTGTGTGTGTTGGTGGTCGATGACGACAGCCTGGTACTGACCAGCACGTGCCTGCTGCTCGAAGACCTCGGTCATCGGGTTATCACCGCGACGTCAGGTGCTCAGGGGCTTGAATTGTTTGAGGTCAATCCCACCATTGATCTGGTGATCACCGACATGGCAATGCCAGAAATGAACGGTGCACAACTGGCGGATGCGATCCGCGCTGTGAAACCCGACATACCGATCATTCTCGCTACCGGCTACGCCGAGCGACTGGAAGGCTTCGCTGCCAGGCTGCCACGGCTCTCAAAGCCGTTCACCCAGCTCAATCTGGTGAAATCGATTGCCTCGGCAATGAAATAACTGCGCAAAAAAAGGCCTGACGAAAGCCAGGCCTGTGTGTGTCGTTGCTCATCAGGCAGCCATGTGCGATTCGCTGAATTGCTTTTTGAGCTGGGTTTTCAGGGTTTCCATTTGTGTTCCGAGTTCTTCCAGTTCAGCTTTGCCGAGCAATTTCTTCGCTTGAGGAAACATTTCAGTCTCTTCCTCTTCAATGTGGTGCTCCAGCAACTCCTTGACCACTTTGACGCGACCGGCGAATTCAGGGGTCGACGGGTCGGTGTGTTTCAGATCCGGCAAAACCAGTGAATCAACGGTGCGGTGTTCTTCCTTGGCTTCGTAATACATGACGTCCTGTTCTTTGCCGCCGGCTTTTTTGTACGCCGGATACAGAATTTCTTCTTCGAGACGGGTGTGAATGGAAATCTCCATTTCCAGTTTGGTAAGCAGCTCTGTGCGTTTCTTTACGCCGCGCTCGGTGGATTCGCTCAATTGGCTCAAAATGCCCTTTACGCGTTCATGGTCGGCTTTCAACAGGTCGATGGCATTCATGGTCAGGTCTCTCAAATCGTCACGGATGGGGTAGGGCGCAAACGGTCTCGATGCCGAAGGTCGCTCATGGGAATGGAGCATTTGTCGTGCCGTTTCTGACTGATTTATAAAAACCTGAAACATCAGAGACATAGGATTGAGTGCTGGCAAATGGAAGTCATGCAGTGTGCATGAGTTCGAAGATTGACTCATGCAGTTCGCGGTCCTGCCACTGGCTTTTTGCGCTGCTCATAACGGGCAAGGACCGGCTGGGTGCTGATGCCGTGGATCAAAATGCTAAGCGCGACCACGGACAATGTCAGGTCAGTGCATAGCGTCGCCACCGCTGGGTTCAGCCCGTGATTGAGGACATAGAACAGGTAATAAAAGCTGCCGATCCCGCGTATGCCGAACCAGCCGATCAGCAGTCGTTGCCGACCGTCGAGCAGGTTCCCCCAAGGTATGAGCGCGACACTCATGGGACGAATCAGGCAAAACAACACCCCTGCGATGGCCAGTGCGCGCCAATCCCAATGCGCCATCAACACCACGCCGAGCAGCGTCACCAAAAAAACTTCCATGGCACGTTCCACCAGACTGCCGAAGGACAGCATGTCGCCGATCATGATCCCGGCCGCGACTTGCGTTTCCTCCAGATGCTCCACGTCGCCATGCACCGCGGCGTCAGGCTCGACGTTCTGATGGCCGACCACCGCTTGGACTAGATGCTCTGCCGGTGGTTGGGAATCTCCCGTGGATTTGACCTCCGCACCACGCAGGCCGAGGCCCGCAGCGAATACCGATAGGAACCCATAGCCGTGAATCGACTCGGCGGCGACATAAGCCAGTGCAATCAGGGCAAAAGTCAGGTAATCATTGGGGGAAACTGTGCTGTCGGCGTTTCTGATGCGCATCGACAAGGTCAGCCGGCCGATGCCACGGCCCATGCAATAACCGATCAGCAAACCGGCGGGAACTGCCCACAACAGTCGTTTGAGCGCCCATTCATCGAGCCAGGCCGCCGATGAGGCCTCACCCTGTTGAATAAACAGCAGGCCGAGGATCACAAACGGAAACGCGATCCCGTCGTTCAACCCGGCTTCGCCGGAAAGCCCGAAGCGGACAGGATCGTCATCCTTGGCATCATTGACTTGAACCAGCGATGCCAATACCGGGTCGGTCGGCGCCAGTATTGCGCCGATCAGCAGCGAAGGTCCCCACGCCAGATCGAAAACAAAATGCAGCATCAGGCAGACGCCGGTGATGCTCAGGAGCATCACCGGTCCCGCCAGCCCATAGGCCACGCGCCATTTGCGATCCTTGAGGGGCAGCCGCAACTTGAGCCCGCAGACGAACAAAGAAAAGAGCACCGCGACTTCCGTCAGGTGCTCCATCCAGAACGACGCGTCCTTGATATCCAGCCTGAGCCAACCGAGGCCTGCCGGCCCGATGGCCACGCCCAACAGCAGGCACACTGCCGATGTGGTCACCGGCATCCACCGCAGGTACGACGAGGTGAGTGCCAATGTCAGCAGCACGGCCCCCAGCACGGCGACCCAGATGATGAAGCTCATGGCTTCGGTGTTCAACCGACAGTAGCGCGCAAATACTCAGGCGTAAGCACGTTGAACCACAGCAGGATCATTTCCACCAGGATGGTCACCAGCACCAACAGCCCGACGCCCCAGACGCAAGCGGAGTTGAGCAGGCCTTGTTCCTTGCGCTCATGCATGAACGTCGGCAAGCCAACGAACAGCAGGAAGGTCGAGTAGACCGACGCCGCGCCTAACACCAGGATGGCCAGCCAGCGGCTCGGGTACAGCCCCGCAATACCGGCGAGGAAAAACGGGGTGACGGTGTAGGCGGCAAAACCGATGCATTGATTGAGAGTCGGGCGTGCGTCGAAGGTACGCGACATCCAGCGGATGAACATGCCCATTACGGCGACGCCCACGAGGATGCTGACGTAAAGCAGTATGCACAGTTGTAACGCACTGGCCGCGCTGAGCTTGACCGTTTCGTTTTCCGCCAGGCTCCAGCCTACGTAGGTGGTCCCAATGAACAGACACACCGGGGGGATCAAAGCGAGCAACAGTAAATGTGCAAGATAATGACGTGGATGCGCTTCCTCTTCCTTGCGAATATCCGTCCACGCATAGTTCGGTTGAGTAAACAGCTTGACGATAGGTGCGGACATGGCGACCTCCTGATATCCAAAGGCCCGCCTGAGGTGGGCCTATGGAGTGTTGAGCGCCGCAAGCGTCGACCGGTTCCATTTTTCGGGATCGCCGGGTATCAGAGGATAGGCTTGCCACCCGTGACACCAAAGCGCTGGCCGGTGATGTAGCTGCCTTCGTCGCTTGCCAACAGCACATAGATGGGCGCGACTTCAACCGGTTGCCCGGGGCGCCCAAGGGGGGTATTGCCACCAAAATTCTGCACCTTGTCTTCAGGCATGGTCGAAACGATCAGCGGCGTCCAGATTGGCCCAGGCGCGACGCTGTTTACCCGAATGTTCTTCGGTCCCAGCATCTGGGCAAGGCCGGCAGAAAAATTGGCAATCGCGCCCTTGGTGGTGGCGTATGCCAGCAGCGTCGGGTTAGGAAAGTCCGAGTTGACCGAACTGGTGTTGATGATCGAGCTGCCCGGCTGCATATGTTTGAGTGCTGCCTGGCAAATCCTGAAAATGGCCGTGATGTTGACGTCGAAGGTCATCACCCATTCTTCATCGGGAATGTCTTCGAGGTTTTCGTGGGTCATCTGGAAAGCGGCGTTGTTGACCAGCACATCGATGCGTCCGAAGCGCTCGACGGTTTTCTCGACCAGTGCCTGGCAATGCACTTTGTGCGCCAGGTCGCCGGGTAGCAAGAGGCATTGGCGCCCAGCCTGTTCGACCCAACGGGCGGTTTCCTCGGCATCTTCCTGTTCATCAAGGTAGGCAATGGCCACATCCGCGCCTTCACGGGCAAACGCTATCGCCACCGCACGGCCAATGCCGCTGTCGCCACCAGTGATCAGGGCAATCTTGCCGTTCAGGCGTCCCGAGCCTTTATAGCTTTGCTCGCCACAGTCCGGGTACGGATCCATTTTGCGCTGGGAGCCAGGGACGGGTTGCTGTTGTTTCGGGAAGGGTGGTTTTGGGTATTCGTTCATCATCAATCTCCGGTCTCAGGCGGGGGAGTCAAAGGGTTGACCCTGGCGTTTTGGCTTGAGTTCGGTTGGATTTTTGATGGTGGGAAAACGTTAGCATCCTGTGGCGAGGGAGCTTGTCGGATCGCCGCACCGTCCCGTTGGGCTGCGCAGCAGTCCTTTTCAGGGCCGCTTCGCGCCCGAGCGGGAGCGAGCTCCCTCGCCACAGGTACAGTGTTCGTCCTTAAGTGCGCTCCTGCCGGGGGATTTGTCAGGCCCTGAGGTTGCGCAAACTGCGCTCCATCCGCGCAATGCCTTCTTCGAGCAGCGAGCGCGGGCAGCCGAAATTCAAGCGCACGAACTGCCGGCCGTCATCACCGAAATCCAGGCCCGGGCTCAAACCGACCTTGGCCTGTTCGAGGAAGAATTGCTGTGGGTTGTCCAGCCCCAGCGCCGAGCAGTCCAGCCAGGCCAGATAAGTGCTCTGCGGCACGTTCATGCTTATGCCCGGCAAGCGGCTGCGCACGGCGTCGACCAGATAATCACGATTGCTTTGCAAATAGTCCTTCAGCGCGGCCAGCCATGGCCCGGCTTCGCTGTAAGCGACGCGCGTGGCTTCCATGCCCAGCGGGTTGACGCTGTCGACCATGCCGCAGCGGGCATGGTTGACCTTCTCGCGCAGGTGGCGATCCTGAATGATCATGAACGAGGTTTTCAGCCCGGCGATGTTATAGGCCTTGCTCGCCGACATCAGCGTAATGGTGCGCTGGGCGATTTGCGGGCTGAGGGAGGCCATCGGAATGTGCTGGCGGCCGTCGAAGCACAGTTCGGCGTGGATTTCGTCGGAGATGATCCAGGCACCGCGCTCCAGGCAGATGTCGGCGATGGCTTGCAGTTCGGCCCGAGGGAATGCTTTGCCCAATGGGTTGTGCGGGTTGCTCAGCAGCAGGGCGCCACCACCTTTCAGCGACTGGCTCAAGGCAGCCAACGGCGTGGTGTAGGTGCCGTCGGGTTGCGGGTCGAAGCTCAACTCCACCTTGTTCAGGCCCCAATGCCCTGGCGCGTGGCGCAGCGGCGGGTAGTTCGGCACTTGCACGACAACATTCTGTTGCGGCTGCACCAATGCCTTGAGGGCCATGTTGAAGCCCGATTCGACACCCGGCAGGAAGATCAGCTCTTGCGGCTCGACTCGCCAGGCGTACTTGTTCCACAAATCAGCAACGATGGCTTCGCGCAGGTCATCCTGAGCCACGCTGTAGCCAAGCAACGGATGCTCCAGACGTTTTTGCAAGGCCTGGACGATCACTGGTGGTGCCGCGAAATCCATGTCGGCAACCCACATCGGCAACACGTCGGCCGGGTAGCGGCTCCACTTGGTACTGCCGGTGTGGTGGCGGTCGAACACCTGATCAAAATCGAAAGTCATGCGCAAATCTCGTAAAGGCTGGTTAATCATGCCGGCCATGATAAGCGCCAATCCCCGGCAACACATCCCCTGTGGGAGCTGGCTTGCCAGCGATGGGGGCCGGTCAGACGGCGAAATGGTTGAATGACACGACGCTATCGCTGGCAAGCCAGCTCCCACAATGTTCTGTGGTTGTCCGCAAATGCCCGACGGTCGGTTGTCATGGTGATTTCGACAGCCTTGTCTACTATTTCAGGTGTCGGCAGCCAGACTGCCGCCACCGTGATTGTCCAGAAAAGTCCGGCAATGCACCGGATTTCCACCTGATCAGGAGTGCACGATGGACCTCAGCCGTCGTCAGTTCTTCAAGGTCGCTGGTATCGGCCTTGCTGGTTCGAGCCTGGGCGCGTTGGGCATGGCCCCGACAGCCGCTTTCGCCGAGCAGGTGCGCCACTTCAAGCTTGCCCACACTCGAGAAACCCGCAACACCTGTCCGTACTGCTCGGTCGGCTGTGGGTTGATCATGTACAGCCAGGGCGATGCAGCGAAAAATGTCGCGCAAAACATCATCCACATAGAAGGTGACGCCGACCACCCGGTCAACCGCGGCACCCTTTGCCCCAAAGGCGCAGGCCTGCTGGACTTCATTCACAGCCCCGGGCGCCTGCAATATCCGCAGGTACGCAAACCCGGCAGCTCGGAATGGACCCGCGTCTCCTGGGACGAAGCACTCGACCGCGTGGCGGACCTGATGAAGGCCGACCGCGACGCCAATTTCATCGAGAAGAATGCCCAGGGCCAAACGGTCAACCGCTGGTTGACCACCGGTTTCCTTGCGGCATCGGCGGCGTCCAACGAGGCGGGTTACATCACCCACAAGGTCATTCGCAGTCTCGGCATGCTGGGGTTCGATAACCAGGCGCGTGTCTGACACGGCCCGACGGTGGCAAGTCTTGCCCCGACGTACGGCCGTGGTGCCATGACCAACCACTGGACCGATATCGCCAACGCGAATCTGGTTCTGGTGATGGGCGGCAACGCAGCAGAAGCGCACCCGTGCGGCTTTAAATGGGTGACCGAAGCCAAGGCGCACAACAAGGCGCGCTTGATCGTGGTCGATCCGCGTTTTACCCGGACCGCCTCGGTGGCCGATTACTACGCACCGATTCGTACCGGCACCGACATCGCCTTCATGGGCGGGTTGATCAATTACTTGCTGACCGAGGACAAGATCCAGCACGAATACGTGCGTAACTACACCGACGTGTCGTTCATCGTCAAAGCCGGGTATGGCTTCGAGGACGGTATTTTCAGTGGCTACGATGTCGACAAGCGCCTGTACACCGATAAATCCGGCTGGGGCTACGAGCTCGGTGAGGACGGTTTCGTCAAGGTCGACCCGACGCTGCAAGACCCGCGTTGCGTCTATCAATTGATGAAGCAGCACTACAGCCGTTACAACATCGATCTGGCCAGCCAGATCTGTGGCATGCCGGTCGATGCCATGCAGAAAATCTGGGAGGAAATCGCCACTTGCTCGCAACCGGGCAAGACCATGACCATTCTCTATGCCTTGGGCTGGACCCAGCACTCGATTGGCGCCCAGATCATCCGTAGCGCGGCGATGGTGCAATTGCTGCTGGGCAACGTCGGCATGCCGGGCGGGGGCGTGAATGCCTTGCGCGGGCACTCCAATATCCAGGGCCTGACCGACCTGGGGCTGCTGTCCAACTCACTGCCCGGTTATCTGACCCTGCCGGGCGACGCCGAACAGGATTACGCCGCCTACATTACCAAGCGTACGCAAGTCCCCTTGCGTCCGGGGCAGTTGTCTTACTGGCAGCATTACAGCAAGTTCCATGTGAGCTTGATGAAGTCCTGGTACGGCGCCAACGCCACCGTCGAGAACAACTGGGCTTTCGATTACTTGCCGAAACTGGACATTCCTCAGTACGACATCCTCAAGGTGTTTGACCTGATGGGTCAGGGCAAGGTCAACGGCTACATGTGCCAAGGCTTCAACCCCATCGCCGCGCTGCCCGATAAAAACCGGGTGATGGTTGCGCTGGCCAAGCTCAAATGGCTGGTGGTGATGGACCCGCTGGCCACTGAAACGTCTGAGTTCTGGCAAAAAGTCGGGCCGTTCAACGACGTCAACAGCGCCGATATCCAAACTGAAGTGATACGTCTGCCCACCACCTGTTTCGCCGAAGAAGACGGTTCGCTGGTCAACAGCAGCCGCTGGCTGCAATGGCACTGGAAAGGTGCCGACGGTCCCGGCGAAGCACGCACCGACGTACAGATCATGAGTGAGCTGTTTCTGCGGTTGCGTCAGCGTTACCAGGCCAATGGCGGCAAATTCCCCGACCCGCTGCTCAAGTTGTCGTGGCCTTACAAGATCCCCGACGAACCTTCGCCCGAGGAGCTGGCCAGGGAAATCAACGGCACGGCCGTCACCGATATTACCGACGCCACGGGCGCGGCCATCAAGGCCAACGCGCAACTGGCCGGATTTGGTCAGCTCAAGGACGATGGCAGCACGGCGTCCGGTTGCTGGATTTTCTGTGGCAGCTGGACAGAGTCGGGCAATCAGATGGCTCGTCGCGACAACAATGACCCGTTCGGCATGCATCAGCATCAGGGTTGGGCGTGGGCCTGGCCGGCGAACCGGCGGATTCTCTACAACCGCGCTTCAGCGGACTTGCAGGGCAAACCGTGGGATCCGCACAAACGCCTGGTGTGGTGGAACGGCAAAGCGTGGGCCGGCACCGATGTGCCGGACTACAAGGCCGATGTGCCACCGGAAGCCGGGATGAATCCGTTCATCATGAACCCCGAGGGCGTGGCGCGTTTCTTCGCCGTCGACAAGATGAACGAAGGCCCGTTTCCCGAGCACTACGAACCGTTCGAAACGCCGATCGGCATCAATCCATTGCACCCGAGCAACAAAAAAGCCACCAGTAACCCGGCAGCGCGGATCTTCGATTCGGTGTGGGATACCCTCGGCGTTGCCAAGGATTACCCGTACGCCGCGACGAGTTACCGGTTGACTGAGCATTTCCACTTCTGGAGCAAGCACTGCAAGCTCAATGCGATTACCCAGCCTGAGCAGTTTGTGGAAATCGGCGAAGTGCTGGCCAAGGAAAAGGGGATCGTGGCCGGTGATCGGGTTCGGGTCAGCAGCAAGCGCGGGTTTATCGAAGCGGTGGCGGTGGTGACCAAACGGATTCGTCCGCTGCAGGTCAACAATCAGGTCGTGCATCAGATCGGCATCCCGCTGCACTGGGGGTTTACCGGCCTGACCCGTCACGGCTACCTGACCAACACCCTGGTGCCGTTCCTCGGCGATGGCAACACACAGACCCCGGAATCCAAGTCATTCCTGGTCAACGTGGAGAAAGTCTAAATGGCCAGCCAAGACATCATTGCCCGCTCGGCCACCACCACGCCCGCGCCATCGGTGCGTGGTGTGGAGGAAGTCGCCAAACTGATCGATACCACCAAGTGCATCGGCTGCAAGGCCTGCCAGGTCGCATGCTCGGAGTGGAACGAGCTGCGCGACGAGGTCGGCCACAACCTCGGCACCTACGACAACCCCCATGACCTGACTGCCGACACCTGGACCTTGATGCGTTTCACCGAGCATGAAACCGATGCCGGTAACCTGGAATGGCTGATCCGCAAGGACGGTTGCATGCATTGCGCCGAACCGGGTTGCCTGGCGGCATGCCCCAGCCCAGGGGCGATCATCAAACATGCCAATGGTATCGTCGATTTCGACCAGGACCATTGCATCGGCTGCGGTTACTGCATCACCGGTTGCCCGTTCAACATTCCGCGGATCTCGCAAAAAGACCACAAAGCCTACAAATGCACACTGTGTTCGGACCGTGTTTCGGTTGGCCTTGAGCCGGCCTGTGTAAAAACCTGTCCAACCGGCGCCATTGTGTTCGGTACCAAGGACGACATGAAGGAACACGCGGCTGAACGCATCGTCGACCTGAAAAGTCGTGGTTTCGACAATGCAGGTTTGTACGATCCCGAAGGGGTCGGCGGCACGCACGTCATGTACGTGCTGCATCACGCCGACACACCAAGGCTGTATGCCGGTTTACCGGATCATCCGGCGATCAGTCCCTTGGTGGGCTTGTGGAAAGGCATCAGCAAACCCTTGGCGCTGCTGGCAATGGGCGCGGCCGTGCTGGCCGGGTTCTTCCACTATGTACGCATCGGGCCGAATCGGGTCGAGGAGGATGAGTACCCGGATCCGCCGGATACTTCGGTTCATCAGGTCGATCCTGCGGTGCACACCTACGACCCACGCGGGGAGGGCAGGCCATGAACAAGACCATCCTGCGCTACACCAGCAACCAGCGCACCAACCACTGGCTGGTGGCGATTCTGTTCCTGATGGCCGGGCTGTCCGGGCTGGCGTTGTTCCACCCGGCGCTGTACTGGCTGAGCAATCTGTTTGGCGGTGGCCCCTGGACTCGCATTCTGCATCCGTTCATGGGTGTATTGATGTTCGTGTTTTTCCTTGGGCTGGTGTTCAGCTGCTGGCGTTCCAACTACTTCATTGCCAATGATCGCCTGTGGCTGAGGCGCATCAATCGGGTGATGGCCAACAATGAGGAAGAAGTGCCGCCGGTGGGCAAATACAATGCCGGGCAGAAGCTGCTGTTCTGGACTTTACTGCTGTGCATGTTGGTGTTGCTGTTCAGCGGCCTGGTGATCTGGCGAGCATATTTCAGTGCCTACTTCGGCATCACCAGCATTCGCTGGGCCATGCTGCTGCATGCGCTGGCGGGTTTTGTGCTGATCCTGAGCATCATCGTGCACATTTATGCGGGCATCTGGATCAAGGGTTCGGTCAGCGCCATGACGCACGGTTGGGTCAGTCGTGCCTGGGCCAGGAAACACCACGAACTCTGGTATCGCCAAGTGACTCACGATGAGACGCGCGACGTACCTCCCGAGCGACCGATCACCAAAAAGGGCTGACGCTTGCCAACCATACTTGAACCCGGAGAAATCGAAGCGGCGGCCAGTTCGCCGCCGTTTCTGCACCTGCCACCGCATAACCTGTTCAGCCTGCGCGCAGCACGCCTGGAGCAATTGGCTGTGGATCATCCGTTGGCCGACTATTTACGCTTAATCGCAGACCTGTGTCGGGTGCAACAGCAGATCCTGGACGATCCGCCGCTTGGCGAGCCACTCGACGCACAACGCATCGAGCTTTGCCGACACCACGGATTGCCGCCGTTCGCCGCCGACAGCCTGACTCGCGAGGACGACTGGCAAGCGTATCTGGACGCCTTGCTGCAACGCTATGTACCACCAGCGCAACCGGCGGTAAACGATGCATTGGCCACGTTGCGCACAGCCAGCCCGGGCCAGCGTCGTGCGTGGGCCGTGGCGCTGGTCAGCGGCCAATATTCGCTGGTACCGGCAGCGTTGGTACCGTTTCTCGGTGCTGCCCTGCAAGCGGCCTGGAGCCATTGGCTGCTCCGCACGCCGAACCTGCAGCTCAAACCGGGCGACAGCCTCAGCCAATGCCCGTGTTGCGGCTCGCCGGCCATGGCCGGGGTGATTCGCAATCGTGGCAAGCACAACGGTCTGCGGTATCTGGTCTGCTCGTTGTGCGCCTGTGAATGGCACGTGGTGCGGGTCAAATGTGTGTATTGCGAGCAGAGCAAGGGCCTGGAATATCTCAGCCTTGAAGACGATCGCCACGCCGCCAACCAGGCACCGCTGCGCGCCGAAATGTGCCCGAGCTGCAACAACTACCTGAAACTGCTCTACCTGGAAAACGATGCGGCCGCTGAAGCGTTGTCGGCGGATTTGAGCAGCTTGATGCTCGACATGCGCCTGGCCCAGGACGGCTATCAGCGCCTGGCACCGAATCTGTTACTGGCTCCGGGAGACGAATGACCACAGCGTCTACACTCTGGCGCGACGGTCTTTCTATTTCAGGAGCGCCCGATGTCCGCCAGCGGTGCCAGTGCCAACCTGCGATTGCCTTCCATCGACAGCCTGTTGCGTCATCCGGCGTTTCAGCCTTTGGCCGAGCGTTATGGGCGCGACGCGTTGCTGGCGACGTTGCGGCAATTGCTCGATGAATTGCGCGAACCTGTACAACAGGGTCTGCTCCAGGCGATCGAAGTCAGTCCTGAAGTGTTGGCGGGCAGGGCGGGCGAACGGCTGCAGGTGCAACACCGCAGCCATGTGCGGCGGGTGTTCAACCTCACCGGAACCGTATTGCATACGAACCTTGGGCGGGCGTTGTTGCCGCTAGAGGCGATTGACGCAGTACAAATGGCCGCACGCTACCCGCTCAATCTGGAATTCGACCTCAACAGTGGCAAACGCGGTGACCGCGACGATCTGATCGAAGGCTTGATCCGCGAACTGACCGGTGCCGAAGCAGTGACGGTGGTCAACAACAATGCCGCCGCCGTGCTGCTGACCCTCAACAGCCTGGGCGCGCGCAAGGAAGGCATCATCTCTCGGGGTGAATTGATCGAAATCGGCGGTGCCTTCCGCATTCCCGACATCATGGCCCGCGCCGGGGTAAAACTGCATGAGGTCGGCACCACCAACCGTACCCACGCCCGCGACTATGAAGCCGCCATCGGCCCGCGCAGCGGTTTGATCATGCGGGTGCACGCGAGCAACTACAGCATTCAGGGCTTCACTGCTTGCGTACCGACTGCCGAGCTCGCACAACTGGCGCACCGGCATGGGTTACCGCTGCTCGAAGACCTTGGCAGTGGCAGCCTGCTGGACCTGACGCGCTGGGGGTTGCCTGCTGAACCGACGGTGCGCCAGGCGCTGCTCGATGGTGCGGATATCGTCACCTTCAGCGGTGACAAATTGCTCGGCGGGCCGCAGGCCGGGTTGATTGTCGGGCGCAAGGAACTGATTGGCAAAATCAAGAAAAACCCGCTCAAACGCGCGTTGCGAGTCGACAAACTGACCCTGGCCGCCCTTGAAGCGGTGCTCGGCTTGTACCGCAATCCGGATCGACTGGCCGAACGTCTGCCAAGTCTGCGCTTTCTGACCCGGCCACAGGCCGACATCCTCGCCCAGTCCGAGCGCCTGCAACCGGCCTTGGCCAAACAATTGGGCGAAGGCTGGAATGTCAGCGCGACGGCGGCGTTGGGGATGATCGGCAGCGGCAGCCAACCGGTGGCGAGATTACCGAGCGCCGCGCTGTGCCTGCGCCCGAACACCAGCAAGCGACTGCGCGGACGCTCGCTGATGGCGCTGGAATCTGCTTTGCGGGCATTGCCGATTCCAGTGCTCGGGCGCATCGATGACGACGCCCTGTGGCTCGACTTGCGGCAACTCGATGATGAACCGACGTGGCTGGCGCAGCTCGATCAATTGAAAGTGGAGGACCGGGCAGGGTGATTGTCGGCACGGCGGGGCACATCGACCATGGCAAGACTGCGTTGCTCCAGGCCCTGACCGGGCAGGCGGGCGACCGGCGCCGGGAAGAGCGCGAGCGCGGCATGACCATCGACCTTGGCTATCTCTACGCCGAACTGGTGCCCGGCGCACCGCTGACAGGTTTCATTGATGTGCCGGGTCATGAGCGCTTCACCCACAACATGCTGGCCGGGGCGCAGGGCATCGATCTGGTGTTGCTGGTGGTGGCCGCCGATGACGGCGTGATGCCGCAAACCCGCGAACATCTGGCCATCGTCGAACTGCTTGGCATCGCCCGTTGCATTGTGGCGATCACCAAGTGCGACCGGGTCGAACCTTCCCGAGTGAACATCGTGCGCGAGCAGGTCAGCGCATTGTTGGCACCTGGGCCTTATGCGGCAGCGCCATTGATTGCGCTGTCGAGCGTCACCGGGCAGGGCGTAGACACCTTGCGCGAGGCGCTGCTGCAAGCGCAAAACCAGGTCGCGCAACACGGAATCGACGGTGGTTTTCGGCTGTCCATCGACCGGGCATTCAGTATCGCCGGCGCCGGTATCGTGGTGACCGGTACGGCCGTGTCCGGCCAGGTCGCGGTGGCCGATACCCTGATGCTCGGCCCGCTCGGCAAAACCGTGCGCGTGCGCGGCTTGCATGCGCAAAATCAGGCGGCCGATGTGGCGGTGGCCGGGCAGCGTGTTGCGTTGAACATCAGCGGCGAACGCCTGGCGCTGGAGCACATGCATCGCGGTCAGTGGCTGGTGTCAGAGTGGCTGTACGCGCCGACTCAGCGCCTGGACATCGACTTTCAGTTACTCCCCGCTGAGCCACGCGCGTTTGAGCATTTTCAGCCGGTTCACGTACACATCGGCACTCATGACGTTACCGGGCGCGTGGCATTGCTGGAGGGCGCGAGCGTGGCACCGGGCGAGCGGATGTTGGCGCAGATCCTGCTCAATTCGCCGGTGCAAGCCGTGAAGGGCGATCCACTGATCGTACGTGACCAGAGCGCGCAACGGACCCTCGGCGGTGGACGCGTACTTGACCCGTTCGCCCCCAGCCGACATCGCCGCAGCCCGGAGCGACTGGCGCAGTTGCAGGCGTTGGCCGCGAGTAATCGCCTGGAAGATGCCCTGCCGGTGTTACTGGCCAACAGCGCTACCGGGTTCGATCCGCAACGTCTGGAGCGCCAGTTCAACCAGCTTCGAGCGAACTGGTCACTGCCCGATGACGTGCGCCTGATCGAATCACGGCAGTCTACCGTGTTGTTCAGCACCACCCGGTGGCAGACATTGCAGGATGAGCTGTTGCAACACCTGACACGCTTTCATCAAATGGAACCCGATCAAATGGGGCCGGACCGCGATCGCTTGCGTCGATTCGCCGGTTTTGCCCTCGACCGCTCGACATTCATGAGCCTGCTCGACCATCTACTCAGCCATGGCGCCATCACTGCGAGTGGGCCGTGGCTGCATTTGCCCGACCACCAGGTGCGCCTGAGCGCGGCGGATGAAGCGCTGTGGCTGCAATTGCAGCCGCTGTTCGACGCGGCGGGTTTCGATCCGCCATGGATACGCGAGCTGGGCCACGACGAAGCCGCTGTGCGATTGCTGCTGCGCAAAATGGCCAGGCTTGGGCGGGTGCATCAGATCGTGCGTGACTTGTTTTACACCGACGCAACGCTCCATCGTCTGGCGGCTATGCTGTTGCAACTGGCCGATGAGAATCCGGTGATCCAGGTCTCGGCATTTCGTGATGCCGTGGGGCTGGGCCGCAAGCGCAGCATTCAGATTCTCGAATACTTCGATCGGCTGGGCCTGACGCGACGCGTTGGCGATCGTCGCCAGATTCGTCCGGACAACGCCCTGGCCCGGCGAACCGGGCACTGAATTGAGGAAGGTAATCGCGCCCGGTGGCGCGGCCGGGCTTCAAACCCGGTTGGGGACGGCATCCGTTCCCGGGCAGGTTCGACTCCGGCTACCTTCCGCCACTTTCCTGCGCTGATTATCGACAGTTATACATTCATCACATTTGCCGATGAGCAACTATGCTGGGCATACCGACACTCTATCTTTCCAGTGCACTGCCAGGAGATATCCATGGTGCCCCTACCGCTTTCAGAGAAGGCCTTGTCCCGCGGCTTGCTGGATGTCCTGATCCGCGCAGGACTGATTGTTGTGCTGGTGTTGTTCTGTTTCGAGATTTTCAGGCCGTTCCGCGATTTGATGTTGTGGTCGGTGATCCTGGCGATCACGTTGTATCCGCTGCAAAAGCGTCTCAGAGGCCCGTTGGGGCACAAGGACGGGCGCATTGCGACGTTCATCGTGCTCGTGGCAATCATCATTCTGATGGTGCCGATTTACCTGCTGGGAACCTCGATTGCCGACTCAGTGGAAAATGCCATCAGCGTCGTCAAGGACGAGGGCGTGCATATTCCGGCGCCGGCGGCATCCGTGGCGCAATGGCCGCTGGTGGGTGACCGGGTGTTTGCGCTATGGCAGCAAGCGGCAACTGACCTTCCCGGGCTAACCGCCAAATACATCCCGCAAATCAAGGGCGTCAGCCTGGGCCTGCTGGGCAAACTGGCCGGTGTGGGCATGGGTTTTCTGACCTTTATTTTCGCGCTGATCATTGCCGGGATTTTCATGGCCTACGGCGAAGCCGGCAGCCGTGCTTCTGTGCAGATTGCCTCGCGCATCAACGGGCCGGAGAAGGGCGCCAGTGTCGCCGCCTTATGCACGGCAACCATCCGTGCCGTGGCGCTGGGTGTCGTCGGTATCGCTTTCATTCAGATGTTGCTGGTCGGGCTCGGCTTTGTCCTCAAGGGCGTGCCGGGTGCGGGCCTGCTGGCCCTGGCGGTGCTGTTGCTGGGGATCATGCAATTGCCCGCGACGCTGATTACCGTGCCGGTGATCGCCTATGTATTTGCCACGGAAGGCCCCAGCACGGTCACCATCATCTTTGCGATTTACGTCTTCGTTGCCGGCCTGGTGGACAACGTCCTCAAGCCATTGTTGTTGGGGCGTGGGGTGGACGTACCCATGCCGGTGGTACTGATCGGCGCCTTGGGCGGCATGGTCACCAGCGGCATCATCGGTTTGTTCATTGGTCCGGTGGTGTTGGCGGTCGGGTATCAGCTTTTCTGGCAGTGGGTGCGCGATTCACCGGCATGAACTTCAGCCCGTCGGTTCAGCCGTACAGGTCAATATTCCCGAGCCCGGTTTCTGGAACAGGACGCCATTGCCGTCCTGCCGGAAACTGTAGGTTCCCTGCAAATCCATGCCAATGTATTGAGTACCAACGTCACTCGGCACCTGGTTCAAGGTGATCGAGCTATTGGCCCACGCCAGGTAAACGACACCTGGCTGGGTGGTGAAGAAAGTCGCGGAAACCAGTGCGTTCAGCCCGTTACAGCGAAATGCCAGAGGGCCTTCGGTGAGTCGGTATGGGTCTTTGGTCCTGACGATTGCCGAACCTTGGCGCAGCTGGTGCGCGCGCTGGGCATAACTGCTGATCGTGCATGCCCGGGGGTCAGGCCTGGAGGCACATTGGTTACGGGCATCGACCCAGAACTGCTGGTCGATCAGTACTTTATCCGGGCGCGGAACTGAATGTTCATCCGTCAGCGCCAGGCGATAAAGACGCATCAATTCGACATCCATCTGCGCCAGTTGCGCGTCGCGACAGATCAGCTTCTCGACCGTAGCCGTTGCCTTGGTGCAATCGTAACTGGTGGCAAAGGATGCGGCTTGGGTGCAGGGGACCGTCACCAGGCAAACGCTGGCAGCGGACACAGCGGCCAAGCAGGCTATGAGCGTTTTCATGTTGGCGTCACCCAGATCACCGGATTGCCTTGGGACCCATCGATCCGTTGAGTAGTCATTGGAACGCGGCTGTATCGCAGTGTAAGTCAGTGTTCAGAACTTGCCACGCCGACTGACGGCTGGGTGCGCGCAAAGGGCTGGCGCAGAGCAGCCACAAAAACTGCACTAAGCCACCTTGGGGGACATGTTCACGCGCAATCCGCCGACCTCTTTCGGCCGGCCTGACTATCCTTCAAAGGTCGGATACAGGTCCGCAGTAGCGCGGCGACCATTGGCTGGAGCGGGAGATGCCCGATGTTGTCCTTGTTCTCTGAAAGTCCCTTGATGGGCGGCCTGCTCCTGATCCTCATTGATATGGTGATGTGGCGTGTGGTCGGTTCCCACCGGTACAACTGGAAAGTACTTGCGCGGGTGGTGATTTTTACCTTGTACAGCGCGCTGTTGTTCCATCAAGGCTTGAGCCCATGGGAGCCGGGGCCTGCGGTCGATGACGCGACGCTGCAGTTCGCGACCACCGTGCTGCAGATCATGTGGTGGCTGTTCGGCGCACGCACCCTGACAGTCATCATCGGTGCGGTGATGATGTACCGGGTAGGGCACACCGGGCGCTTGCTCCAGGATCTTCTCGGCGCAGTGATTTTCCTGGTAGCGGTCATCGCCGCCCTGGCGTATGTGCTCAATCTGCCGGTCAAGGGCGTTCTGGCAACGTCCGGCGCCTTGGCGATCATTGTCGGTCTGGCCCTGCAAAGCACCCTCAGCGATGTGTTCTCCGGGATCGTCCTGAACACCACCAAGCCTTATCAAATCGATGACTGGATCGCCATCGACGGCACCGAAGGCCGGGTGACCGATATCGACTGGCGTGCCACGTTCCTGCAAACCTCTCAGGGCAACATGATCGTGATCCCCAACTCGATGGCGGCCAAGGCCAAGATCACCAATTTCAGTCGGCCCAGCGATATGTTCGGGGTCTCGATCAGCTTGCTGATCAGCCCCCTTGTGCGCCCGAACCGGGTGTTCGATGCCCTTGAACGCGCGGCGCAAGGCTGCCGCATCCTGTTGACCAAACCGGCACCGAAAGTGACGATCAAGAGTACCGGTAGCAATGGCGTGGAATACGAAGTCAGCGGCTTCGTGGTGTCGATGGATCAGAAGCGCAATGTGCGCAACCAGCTCTACGATCTGGCGTATCGGCATTTGCAGGCGGCCGGTATCAACTGGCTGTCGACTGTCGAAACCAGTTTGCCCCCGGTGCAATCAAAAGCCCGGGGCTTGCTGGACAACGCGAGCATTTTCGCGACAACGTTGAGTGAGGAAGAAAAAGACGACGTCAGCCAGGCCATGACCCGGCAGATTTTTCAGCCGGGAGAAGTGATTTTGCCGGCCAACCAGGTCAGCGATCACTTGTATATCATCGAATCGGGCGTAGTGACGGTGGCCTTGAGCCGCGCCGGAGTGAAGTTCGAAGCCGGGCGCATGGGCCCCGGCGAAGTGATTGGCGAAGGCGGGATCGTCTCGGGTACGGCGCTGCCAGCGGAATTTGCCGCACTGACGTTCTGCAACCTGTACCGGATCGACAAGGAATTCTTCAGGCCGTGCGTTGAGGCCCGCCATGACATCGGTGAAGCGATGAAAGCGTTGCTGGATTTCCGCTTGCAGATCGCCCACACCATGACCCAGGAAGAGCCGAAGGCCATCGAGAAAAAAGGCTTTTTGCAATGGTTGCGTAGACGGGGGTGATGGGCAGGATGGCTTACTCATCGGCCTGGCCTGCGAGTGTTTTTCCCGCTATGTAGGCGAAGGTCATGCCAGGCCCGAGGGTGATACCACCGCTGGGGTAATAACCGTTCATGATGCTGTTCATGTCATTGCCCACGGCAAACAATCCCGCAATCGGCGTTTGATCGTTGCCCAGCACTCGAGCGCAGGCATCAGTCTTGAGTCCGGCGAAAGTGCCGAGGCTGCCGGCAACCAGCTTCACAGCATAGAACGGGCCGTGACGCAGGCTGCCCAGGGATGGATTGGGACCATGCAGCATTTCACCCTGGTTTTTGTTGTACAGCGATTCGCCGCGCCGAAACGCCGGATCGCAGCCTTTCTCGGCAAATCGATTGAATGCACTGACCGTGGCATGCAGTTGCTGCGCATCAATCCCGCATTGGCTGGCAAGTCCCGCTAAAGTCGAATCCTTGAACAGATAGCCCATGCGAACATAGGACTGCGTCGGGAATGGAAAGGGTTTGGACCAGCCCAGGCCATAGCGCCGCTGCGCACGATGATCGCAAATCAGCCAGGATACCGGTGGTTCTTCCGGTCCGCAGGCATCGAACAGTGCTGACATGAAGTCATGGTAAGAGTCAGCCTCGTTGACGAAGCGCCGCCCATCCGGACGCACTGCGAGAAATCCCGGTTTAGCCCGTTCCATCAAGTGCGGGAAGCCACTGAAACCACCGTCCTCCCGTGGCACCCGAGAGACTGGAGCCCACGCTGCGGCATGCGCCAGGTCGGACGCCATGCCAGCCCCGACACTTTCACCCAGCCGCAGGCCGTCGCCGGTATTGCCCTTGGGGGCAGCGCTCAAGTGTTCGGTGCCGACAGGTGCGTGGGCGAAGTGGTGGGCGATTCGCTGCCGGTCGTGGGGAAAACCGCCACAGGCCAGCACCACACCACGTCGTGCCCGGATGTCGCTCAGGCGTCCGCTGTGCTCGAAGCGTGCACCGACCACACGCTGATCCTCTAACAGCAGATTCTGTACCGGCGATTCGGTCAACAAGCGCACGTTACGGTCCACTGCGCTTTTGAGCAGCCTGGCTACCAGTGCATTGCCGTTCACCAGGTGCATGCTGCGGCCGTGGCATATCACGTCACGGACGTGGCGCAGCAGGCGTTTGCCGCTATACAGCAGTGATCGTGCAGATCGGCTCGCATTGAGGAAATGATTGAGATCGGCACCACCGGCAATGCCCATTCCGGCGAGACTGATGATGTCGAGCGGCCGCCGTAATTTATTGATCCAGGGTCCCAGGCGACGGCCATCGAATGGCAGGGCACAGATCGAACGGCCGCCGCTGGCGAAGCCTTCGCTGGCATGAAAGTCAGGCATCTTGCTGCCGGAGAAAAACCGGACGTCGGTATGGCTGTGAAAGAACTCGACCATCTTCGGGCCTACTTCGAGGAACTTCTCCACTCGCGGGTCGAGTACGTCGCTGTGCAGTTCATTGCGCAGGTAGATCCGCGCCTGTTCGAGGTCCTCCATAAACCCTTCGGCGACGGCCAACGGGTTGCGGGGAATCCACAGCCAACCGCCCGACCAGGCGCTGGTGCCGCCGAGCACAGGCTCTTTTTCGACGACGATGACTTCGAGGCCCAGCTCGGCACAGGTGACCGCAGTCGCCAGGCCGGACGCACCGGATCCGATGACCAGGACATCACAGATAAGGTCGTCGACAGCTATCGACGGCAAGGCGCGCATGGCGATCTCCTTTGTTGTCTTTATCGGCGAGGCTAGCCGCTCTCAGGTGAAAGCGGCTCAACCGGCGATGGTTATGTCAACGGTGAAAAGTCAGTCGGACGCAGCAGGCGCGATTCCAGGGTCACCACGGCGTCGAGTTCCTTGTTCTGCCGGGCAAAATCCTGCCAACGAGGATCGGCCGCCATGGCATTGCGCCGGGCCATTCGATCGTCGAGGCTGGAGTAGGCCCAGATGTGCACGACCTGGTTGACCTCGCCAATTTCGGTGGTGAAGAAGCCGACCAGATTGCCCAGGTGCTCCTGCTGTACGGTCAGCGCCGCGTTTTTGTACAGGGCCAGCCAGTCGCCGAGGCGGGTCGGTTTAATCGTGTAGGTGCGCAGTTCGTAGTACATGCTGTTCTCCAGTGCGAGGGTCTTCGGTTGCATTGCGGTCAAGACGGGCGGCGATGTCAGTGGCTGCGAGATAACCAAAAGTGATGCCAGGGCCGAGGGTGATGCCGGGACCCGGGTAGGTGCCGTCCATGATCGAATTCATTTCATTGCCCGCCGCATAGAGGCCGGGGATCGGCGCGCCACTGCGGTCGAGTACGTTGGCCTGGCCATTGGTGACCAGTCCGCGGGCGGAGCCAAGGTCACCGGTAAACAGTCGAACGGCATAAAACGGCGGCTTGCGCAGCGGTTTCAGGCACGGATTGGGACCGTGCAGCGGGTCGCCCATGTAGCGGTTGTAGGCGCTGCTGCCTTTGCCGAATTGACGGTCGACGCCTTGGGCGGCATCGGCGTTGAACTGTGCGATAGTCTGCTCCAGCGCATTGGCATCGATGTCTGTCAGCAGCGCCAATTCGGCGATGCTGTCTGCGCGCAATAGATAACCGGCGTCGATCAAGGCACTGTTATCGACCGGTCGCGGACGGGCCAGGCCCATGCCGTAGCGGTTTAGAGCTTGGTTGTCGCAGACCAGCCAGCAGGGCGCGTTGGCACCGCCGTTGGCGAACATGCCTTCGACAAAGCAGTGATAGGAGTCCGACTCATTGACGAAGCGTCGTCCGGCGCGGTTGACCGCAATCACTCCGGGCTTGGCGCGATCGGTCACCAGGTGCGCAAAGCGCTCGACGCTGCCATCGACTCTGCGCAGCACCGAAACCGGTGCCCAAAAGAAGTTCGACGAAAGGTTGGAACCGATAACTGCATCGGCCGTAGCGGCCAATCGCAGTCCGTCTCCGATGTTGGTGGGCGGTGACATGCTCCAGTGTTCAGAGTCCGAAACGGGCCGTTGTTCGGCGGCCTGAGCACCGGCGGCGAACCCGCCCGTGGCTAATATCACGCCGCCTTTGGCCAACACCTTGCGGGTTTGTCCACGCCAAGATATTTGCACGCCTTTTACTGTTCCCTGTTCCATCAACAGAGATTCGGGCGATGCTTGGAGCCACAAGTCGACGCCATTGTTGAACGCCGTAGTGGCAAGGCGCGCGATCAAGGCATTGCCTACCGTCAAACGCGTGCCGCGGGGGTGATTGAGGCGGTCGATGGCATAGCGTCCCATCAGTTTCAGGCAGTGCCAGAGGGATTTTGGCGAGCGCTTGAAGCTGAGAAAATGTTGGATATCGACCCGATTGACCATCATGCCGCCGAACAGCAACATGCCATCTGGCGGGCGCTTCAGGTCCTTGAAGTGCTCACCAAGCTTGCGTGCGTCGTACTCATCGATCTCCAATGCACGGCCGGTCTGCGTGCCACCGGGCAAGTCCGGGTAATAATCGGGCGACAGTGGCCGCAGGCTGTATCGGAGTTCGCTGTGGGCCTCCAGGTAACGCAGGGCTTCGCGGCCATTGTCGATGAAGGCATCGACCAGCGTCGGGTTGTAGCCGGCACCGATCACTTGCTTGAGATAGCGGCGCATTTGTTCGGCGCTCAGGTGATGCCCAGCGGCTCGCGCCTGATCGGTGTCGTGCAGCCAGACCGCACCGCCGGAAATCGCCGAGGTACCGCCGAAGGCGTCGGCCTTTTCCACCAGCAAAACCTTCAGGCCGCGGCAACTGGCGGTCACCGCTGCGGCAAAACCGGCGGCACCACTACCGAGGATGACCACGTCGTAGTGCAAGTCGGCACCGGTAGGCGGTTGGGTAGTCGTGTTGTTCATTGTCTTTCACCTCTCGAGGACATGGACGCAAAGTCAGATCTGCAGCGGCGTCACGCCCATGAAGTGGCCGAGATTGCCCAGTTGTGCCACGGCCATTTCCGGCCCGGTCTGGATGCGGCAACCCCGATTCAGAGCGAAGGCGAGAAACGGTGTTACGACCGGCGACGTCACGACATCGGCGACCAGCGTCGAGCTTTTGAGCGATTGCATCAGGGTCGGCGCCAGCGGCATCGGGCCTTCATCGCTGGTGGCAGCCATGCCGACGGGCGAGGCATTGACCAGCAGATCGAAGTGCTCGAGCGAGGCGGGATCAGTGCTGATTACGGTATCCGCAAAGGCACCGCGCAACAGTTCGCTGAGCACCTGCACCCGCTCCGCGCTCAAATCAGTGATTACCAAATGGCTGACACCGGCCTGACACAGCGCATAGGCAATCGCGCTGCCGACACCTCCGGTACCGATGACCAGCGCCTGTTTGCCTTGCGGGTTGAAACCCTGCTGGCGTGCAGCACTGAGGAAGCCTTCGCCGTCGACGATATCGCCCACCAGTCGACCATCGTTCTCGCGTCGAATGACGTTGACCGAGCCCAGCACTGCCGAACGTTCACTGACGCTGTCGAGACGGCCAGCGAGTAGTTGTTTGTAGGGAACAGTGACCACACAACCGCGCAGGTTTTGCCAGCCGCGCAGGGTCTCGATGAAGTTTTGCAGGGCGCTCGGGGCAAGATCGATCGCCAGCATGGCAATGTTTTGCTGGCGGTCGGCAAACCAGCGGTTGAAGTTTTCCGGCGATTTCACCTGGGCAACAGGTGAGCCGACGATGGCGACCAGTTCAGTCGAACCCTGAATCATGTGATGCTCCCGCTTATTGGCTGTGTTGTGAGCCAGATACTGCGGGGGGAGTGGGCGCTGAACAATCGAAGGCAAGGGCGAATACGTTGATAAACGCAGCGTGACTGCGATAATCGCACTCTTCGCTCAATAAAGAGTTCAGCCGATGAAGCAGCCCACCATCCATCAACGGGATCTGATCGTTGGCCTGCAAAAAGGCCTGGCGTTACTTCAGCTGTTTTCCCAGGAACACCCGCGTCTTAGCGTGCCCGATGCGGCACGAATGACCGGCATGACCCAGAGCGCTGCCCGGCGCTTTCTGCTGACGCTGGTGCACGATGATTTCGCGCAGACCGATGGCCGTGAGTACTGGCTGACGGCCAAGACCCTGCGTATCGGCCAGGCGTATGTCGACTCGGCAGTGCTGCCGCGCATGCTGCGACCGATCGTCGAACAGGTGGCACGAACCACTCAAGAGCATGTTTCGGTTGGCGTTCGCGATGGTGACGACATCGTGCATATCGTGCGTAGTCGCTACAGCCACATAACGTCGATGTCGATCCGCCCGGGATCTCGGGTACCGATGTATTGCACGGGCAGTGGTCGCCTGTGGCTGGCGAGCCTTTCGGCGCAGGAACTCGACGCCTATTTCGACCGTAACCCTCCACAAGCCATTACGCCTTACACATTCACCGATGAAACGCGGATTCGCAGTGAAATCGTCTTGGCGGCGCAGCGGGGCTATGTGCTGGTGGATCAGGAATACGAAGTGGGCATGCGAGTGTTGAGTGTGCCGCTGATTGATCGGGCAGGGCAGTTGCAGGCGACCTTGACGCTGACCACTCATGCATCGCGCATGAGCATCGAACAAATGCGCGAACGCTATCTGTCGGCGTTGTATGAAGGGCAGGCGTTGCTTAGGCCGATCATGACGCTGTGACACCTGAGTGTTGATGGCCGAAAGCTGTCCATCACAAGCGACAGTCTCGGCCCGCAACGTGTTACTTGAGTCGCATCACAACAACGAAATCGGATAGCTGACAAAGATCCGGTTTTCGTCGAATTCGTTGGTGCTGAAGTCTCTGCGAATGCTGGAGTTACGCCACTTGACGCTGAGGTTTTTCAAGGCACCCGACTGGATCACATACGCCAGCTCGGATTCGCGGCCCCACTCTTTGCCATCCGTGATTGCCCCCGTGTGCACATTGTCGCCGCTCAAGTAGCGGTTCATCATCGTCAGCCCCGGGATACCGACGGCGACGAAATTGAAGTCGTGGCGTACCTGCCAGGAGCGCTCCTGTGCATTATCGAAACTGGAGTTGTAGCTGTCGTTGGCCAGCGTGCCGCCACTCGCACCATTGACCCGCATCCAGGCGGTATCGCCGGTTAGCTTTTGCAGGCCCACATAAAACGTGTTGCCACCCAATTTTGCGGAGAACAGGCCGAAAGCGGTCTTGTTGTCCATGTCGCCGGCCAGGCTGGCACCGTTTTCCTTGCCGGTGAAAAAGCCCATGTTGGCGCCCAGCGTCCAGTCGCCCACCGGTTGGCTGTGGCTGAGACTGAAGTACTGTTGTTGATAGATATCTTTGAGTTCGTCGTACCAGAGCCCAACTGTCGTGCGCTTGTCATTGAAGGTGTACTCACCTCCACCAAAGTTGAACCGGTCGGAAGTGAACGCGGCTTTGCCGTTCATGGACATGTCTTCCATGCTGGCATCGTTACGCGGGCTGTTTTGACGAATTTGGCCACCATACAACGTCAGCCCACCGATTTCCTGGGAGGTGATCTGCGCGCCACGAAAAGTCTGCGGTAACGAACGGCCATCGTCCGAGCGCAGGATCGGCAGGGTACTGACCCACTCGCCGACTTTCACCACCGTTTTTGAAACCTTGGCCTTGGCGGCAACCCCCAGGCGTCCGAAGTTGTCGGCGGGGCGCCCATCGTCGTGGATGGGCAGCAGTTGCGTACCGCCAGTGCCTTTTCCACCATCGAGTTTCTGTGAATACAGCCCCAGCACATCCACGCCGAACCCGATTGGACCCTGGGTGTAGCCGGAGCGGGCGTCGAGGATAAAGTTCTGCGTCCATTCCTCGGCTTTGTTCTGCGGTGCGGCGCTGTTCGGGTAGGCGGGATTGACGAAGTTGCGATTGATGTAGGCGTTGCGCAAATTCAGGGTCGCGGTAGCGCCTTCGATAAAACCGCTGTTTTCATCGGCATGAACAATACTTGCCGACCCAGCGCTAATTGCCAGGGTCAGGCCGATGAGGGCGTGGTGCGCAAACTCATTACGGCAAAACAAGGTGTGGCGCATGGTTGTGCTCTCGCAGTGAATTATTATTTTTTTCAAGTTTTAAACTGACGCCTGAATTTCGGGCGCAGGCGGCCCTGGCAACCCGTGCCAAGGGACCGCCGGAGAAGCGTTTAGCGATTAAGCGTTGGGCGCCTGGCGACGAAGCAGGTCGTCAATGGCCCTGAGTGCGAGGGGGTAACCGTCGGCGCCCATGCCGCAGATCACCGAATTGACCACGCCGGACATGATGGAGTGACGATGCAATTCGTCGCGAGCATGGATGTTCGACAGGTGCAGCTCGATCAGCGGAGCGTCGATCAACTTCAGGGCATCCAGTACGGGAATCGAGTGAAACGAAAGACCGGCCGGGTTGATGATCACGGCAGCGCCCTGTTCGAAGGCTTCTTGAATCCAGTCGACCATCACGCCTTCGTGATTGGTCTGACGAAAGTCGCAGACCAGGTCAAGTTCCTCGGCCAGTCGTTCACTGCGTTGACGAATCTGATCGAGCGTGGTGTGACCGTAGATGTGCGGCTCACGACGACCCAGCAGGTTCAAGTTCGGGCCATTAAGGATGAAGACGGTGCGGTTCATGGTCGTCCTGTTGCGTTATTTGGAGAGAAGGGCTGAAGCACGAGAGTCGACGGCGTCGTCTTCAGCGAAGGCGTTGAGGTCGATGCCGCGGGTTTCCGGACCGATGACGATCATTGCCAGCGAGATCAGGTTGATCACGGCGCACAGCGTCACCAGAGGCCATGGCGAGTTGTTCGACTGGCTCATTAGCCACACGGCGATCATTGGCATCGGACCACCGATCACCAGGTTAGCGCCGGTGTAGGCCAGTGCCGAGCCCGAATAGCGGACCTGGGTCGGGAATGCTTCGGCGAATGCCACCGGTTGAATGCCGCTTTGAAACTGGGTGAAGCCCAGAAACAGCCCCATGATTGCCATGATGGCGGCGACGTTCAGGGTGTTGAGGATTGGAAAATAGACGAACAGGATCAGCAGGGTCATGCACGAACCGAACGCCAGAGCCTTTTTACGGCCCCATCGATCCGACAGATAGCCACCGGCCAGCGCACCGAAAATGGCACAAATGTTAGCCACCATCAGCGACATGAAACCGGTGGACTGGCTGAAGCCCAGATGTTTGGTCAGGTAGCTGAGGGAGAAAATCACGATCAGATAGAACAGCGCAGCGGGCGAGCAGAAGAACAGCATCAAACGCAGGATGGTTTTGTAGTGGCTGCCCACTGCGGATTTGAGCGGACTTTTTTCCTGCTTGACCGGGGTCTTTTTCAAAGCAACAAAGGCGGGGGTTTCATCGACTTTCAAACGAATGTAGATCGCGACCACCACCAGTACGAAGCTCATCAGGAAGGGGATTCGCCAGCCAAAGCTTTCGAACTGTTCGCTTGAAAGCGTCGCAGCCAGGCCCATCAACACACCGTTGGCCAATATCTGGCTCAACGGTGAGCACAAACCGAGCATGCCGGAGTAACGCCCGCGGCGGTCGGGGGACGCGTGCTCCAGCGCCATCAGTTGCGCACCGGTAGACTCACCGCCCAGCGCAAAGCCCTGAATAATCCGCAGCAGCACCAGCATGATCGGCGCCCAGATTCCCACCTGGCCATAGGTGGGTAACAACCCCATCAGTACCGAAGCCAGACCCATTAAGGTCACGGTGGCCAGCATCAGGTTGCGACGGCCCAGTTTGTCGCCCAGGTAACCACAGGTAATGGCACCCAAAGGTCGAGCGGCCAGGCCGACGCCGAATGTTGCCAGCGAGGCGAGTAGGCCGGCCGTTGGCTCCATGGCCGGGAAAAACAGTTTTGGCAGGATGGTCGCCGACACGGCGCCATACAGGGTGAAGTCAAACCATTCCAGGGCGGTGCCAATGGTCGCGGCGGTCACCGCTTTGCGAGGCATGCGCGAATCATGAGTCTCGTGACTGGTTGTGCTCATTGAGGTGCTCGTCATTGTTTTTATGGTTACGGGGTACCCATACGATTCCGTTCGAGCTCAGGCGCGAGCAGGAAACGTCGAAGTGGGTAGACATTAGCGCATCCCCCCTACAGAATAATTATCGAAATCAAGACAAATAGATAAGCCAGCCTTATGGGTGAGATTCATGGAATTGCGTCATCTGAAAGCTTTTGTCGTCGCGGCCGACTTGCAGCACTTCAGCCGGGCGGCTGAACAACTGGGCATTGCGCAACCGGCGTTGAGCCAATTAATGCGCACGCTTGAGTCGGAGCTGGGCCTGGCACTGTTTCGTCGGGAAAACCGCGGCGTTGCGTTGACCGCCGCTGGCGAGGCTTTCTTGCCGCATGCGCGTCAGTCCATCGAGTCCAGTGAACTGGCGACTGCCGCTGCGCGCCGTGCCCGGCGCGGTGAAGTTGGCGAGATAAACATCGGTTTTCACTCGGCGTTGTTCGAGGCCAATCTGCCGCGACTGTTGCGGCATTACTTCAGAACGTTCCCGGAAGTCAAAGTGTCGCTGGTGGACGCGGGGATCCGCGCGCAGTTCGATATGTTGCTGGATCATAAACTCGACCTGGCTTTTGCCAGGGTGTTTAAAGATCACTTGCCGGATCGTCTGCGTACCCATCATTTCAGTCTGTCCAGGCTCGTCCTGATGATCCCGGATAACCATGAACTTTCGGACAGTTTCAGCGGAGACCTGGCCACTCTGCGCCACGAGAAATTTGTGTTTTTGCAGGATAGCGCCGGCATTGGCCTGACCTCACACACCCTCCAGGCATGCCGGCAAAACCAACTGCACCCCGAAAACATCATGTATGTACCGTCACTGATGAGCATTCCCGGTTTGGTGGCTGCCGGCATCGGCCTGAGCATTGTGCCGGAAACGATGAGCCGGTTGACCATGCCGGGCATTCGGATCGTGCCGCTGTCTCAACCGGAAATGGTCAGTGAGCTGTCACTCATTTCACGTATTGATGAGCGTTCCAGTGCGGTGCTGCACTTTATTGAAGAAGCCCATGGGTGGGGATGAACGCCGTGCGTTCGAGCCAAAGCATGTTCGGTATCCTGGCTTCATTCCGGTCACGAACCTGACGGCCGCTCGCCAATGATCAAGCCGCGAATGGCGTTGATCGCTCGTTCGCGGGCGCTTTGCAGCGCTTGTGGAGACAGCAGCGGCGGCTGCAGAGGGCCTTGTGACAAGGGCATCACGCCGAGTGCGAGGTGCGCCTGTTCGAATTGGCGTTCCCGCCTGATCAAGCCGCCCGACACGAGTTTGAAATAGAACCTGCTGAATCCCTCCTGCTGCTTGGGCGTGCCACGCACCCCCGTTGTCCGGTCAATCACTCCCAGGCGCTGTTCCAGTGCGTGGCGAAGTCGGGCTTTGCGGTTGCGTTGGATCGGCAACGGAAAAACCGCGACCGGGCGTCCGGTCATGCAGGCTTCCGTCAGCATTGAAAGGCTGTCGCCGGTGACGATAAAACCATCGGCCAGGGCCAGAAACGCAGGATAAGGATTGTCTTGGGTCTCACCGAATCGATACGACCAGCATGGAACGTCAATGACCGACAGCAAGGTATCGGTGGTCGTTGCGGATGAGCGCGGGCTGGTCGATAACAAAATCGAGCCACCCATGGCTTTGACCGCTGCATTGGCTTCAACACCGAGTCGTTGCACTGCCTGCGTGTCCATGCAGTAGGGAGAGGCGCTGGCTCCCACGAGTACGGCGATCCAGGGGCGCGGCAGTGAAGCGAAACGCTGTCGCCATTGCTCCAGTTGCGCCTGATCGAGAGCACGCGGGTTCATGTATGGCGCAGGGAGGTCGACAACGTTATCCGCCAGGGCCAACCCATATTGCGGGGTGGACAGGACCAGGTCGAATCGCCACAACGGAACCTGGGCACGTCCCACATGCACCAGTTGTGTCGTGCCTTTGGAGCGATGTTTGATCCATTGGGCAATCTGGGCGCTGCGTCGCCCCGAACTGAAGACCAGGTCTGGCCAAGGTGCGTTCAGGCCAGGAATTGGCCGTCTGGGCAGCTTGCTTCCCAGCAGGGCGTCGAGCAGATAAGAACGCGGTGGAATGGTGATCCGTTTGCATTCGTAAGGCCAGCCCAAGGCGTCCGCCATGGCCATCAGCTGCGCATTGTCACCGGCATGATTGCTCAGCAGCACCCATACCTTAGGACTTTCGGCGGTATTGAGCCGCAGCGCATAGTCAGCGACGAAGCGCTGCGTGTGCCCCTTTTCATCGACGCAATCGAGCTGCCAGCACCGATCGGGATAACGCCGCGCGATGCGTCGCAGAAGCCGGCGCCAACCGCTGACAGAACTGATCATCGAGCCATCGCCACTGAGCCTGGCCTTGACGTACAGCATTCGCGTGGCCAGTGCGAACAGGCGATCCACGACCCAAGGCAGGTCTTCCGGTGCCAGCTTTTCAAGATCATGCGCAGCGATGAAATCCTGAGCAGGTAAATCGACCTGGCGCAGCTGTTCCACATCGAGTTGCCGAACAGCAGGGCCGAATGCCGGCGTTTGTTGCCACGGCCCGATCAGCCCGAACTTCGCACACTGCAGGTTACGGCTGCGCAGCATGACATCCTCTGGCATCAGCGCCGGTTGTGCAGTGGCTTCGCGCTTGAGCTGGAAGAATCGCGGACTGGGTTCGGCTGCCGTGTAGAGCTCATACCCGGTTGCGTCTGCCGCTTCTTCAAGGCTGAGGAAAATTTCGGCATAGGGATGGATTTGATAGCTGTATTGGGCAGGCAGCGGTCGCCAGGGTTGTAGATGCAGCGTCGTGTAATGCAACAACCGGGATTCGCCGTGTTTGTATTCCAGGTCCCGGGCGTGCCAGATGGCATCCAGTATTCCGAAGTTCCCCGGAATGTCTGACGCAGCTGCATGCAGCTTTTTCTTACTGATCGTGGTGGCTGCTTTCATATTCCAGCAACGCTGCATCCGCTCGCAATCGATGAGCATGACTGCCGTTTCTCTGGGCGCGAGCGCCAGATAGCCGTGTTCACCCATCGGTTGGTCGAACAGCTCGGCCGGGTCGGCGGTGTAGAGCTGATCGACGTCGTTGTACAACGCGCGGCCGTGGCGCCCGGCCAGGTCCGGAATAGCGAAGCGATAATTGGTGAAACCGGTACGCCAGCCGGTCTGATCGAAACCGGGCAGGCCAGTCATGCGGTAAATTTCGTAGCGCCGATCCGGGTTTCGCACTTGCGCCAGCGCAAAGACAAAAATGCGTTCGGCACGGTACTGCGCAGGCTCGGTCCCAAGGAATATACGCACGGCGGGGGCTTGCGGTGCGCCGGCCCTGGCCGCCAGGACTATCGGCTCGATGCGGGGAATCGCCACGGGTTGCCCACTGTTCGTTTCGACGATGGGGTCGAGGGTGTCAATGCTTGAGGATGGCTGTACTGAACCCTCCAAGCGCATGGGCGTTTCCTCCGAAAATTGGTTTTCAGAAGCATAGAGCGAAAATCCGAGGCGTCGAGAATAAAACTTCGTCGCGATACTGATTGAATTGAGCCGATGGGCGGGCGTCCTCAGTCCAATCATTGATCTAGTCTACCAAGCACGCCCTCACTGATCGAAGGGTGCTAGTGGTTCAGATCCTGGACTTGGGGAGCCTGGAAATATGGGGTTATTCGAACAACGCACCCGTACAACCGCAATTATTTTGAGTGCCGGACAAGGACGACGGCTACTTCCATATACAGCGAATTCTCCCAAATGCCTGATCGAAGTCGGCGGGCTGCGGGTCATTGAATGGCAGATTGATGCGTTGTTGGCTGCCGGAATAAGCCGGATCACCGCCGTGATTGGCTACGGGGCAGGCCAGGTTGAACAGGTTCTGAACGAGCGCTATGGGCCGGGCGTCATCTCGACGATCTACAATCCGTTCTTCGAGGTCGCCGACAATCTGGCCAGTTGCTGGATGGCTCGCCATGTCATGCATGATGATTTCATCTTGCTCAATGGCGATACGTTGTTCGAACAGCCGGTGCTGGAGAGGCTGCTGGAGGCGCCTGTCAGACCGATTACACTCGCGATCGACAAGAAGTCGGCTTATGACAGCGACGATATGAAGATCCAGCTCGCCGGTGAACGGATCAGTGCTGTCAGCAAGCAGATTGCGCTCGATAAGGTCGACGGGGAATCCATCGGCATGATGCATTTCCAGGCGGGCGGAGGACCGTTGTTTCGCAATGCGCTGGAAGAAAGTATGCGCCGTCCCGAAGCCCTGCAAATGTGGTACTTGAGCATTATCGATTACCTCGCAGCGACGACAGGGCAGGTGTTCGCGCAATCCATCGAAGGACTGGACTGGAATGAGCTGGACTTTCCCGCCGACCTCCAGGCTGCGCAGGCAATGGTCGAGTTTTGGGCGGGCCGCAAATATGGCACGGCCTTCTCCCTCGCTGAGGAAGCGAAGGAGAGTTCCTGACGGTGACGCAACCCCGTTAATTTGCGCTCGCAACCCCGGGCAACAGACAGTCGCAGCGAATTTCTTCGCAGCGCTCGAATGCGCTTTGCAAGGAAGAGTATTCCCAGCGCTCAACGTTAACTTGCCTTGTCAGTTTATCCAGATGGATTCGATTGAATGAGTTAGGGGCATTGCCACGCAGGCGTGACGAGAGCGTGGTGCCGGCCTGCACCCCCCAGATTTCCTTGGACAGCCCGGCATATTGCGTGCTGAGTGCCAGCACATAGGGCAGATGGATATGCCCTCCCATCACCACATCGAGCCCCGACGAAGCCCAACGCTCCAGTGCAGCCCGTGCACCGATCTGCAAATTGCGCCGGTCGGACGCGACGATAGCGCCGAACGGTTGATGAGCGACAACGATGCGCAACTTTTGCCGATCGCACCTCTGCAGTCGCTCAGACACTTCCTCGACTTGTCGGGCAGTGACCTTGCCTGCCTTGCGCCGTGAAGGATGCGTTGTGTTCAAGCCGATGATCAATGCATCGTCATTTTCGAAAATGGGTGCCAGATTGCTGTCGATGTACCGGTGATAATTCCCATAGGGTGAAAACACGCGCGCGAGCAGGTTGTACAGGGGGATATCGTGATTGCCGGGAATCGTCAGCACCTGAGGTATTCCGTAATCCTTGATGCGCTGGATGAATGCCTGCGCCGAGGCGAACTGAGCGCGTCTGGCGCGTTGCGTAATGTCCCCTGAAAACAGCACCAGGTCGGCGCCATGCGCCTTGACGTGCGATTCAAAGGCTTGCATGACGAGGGGCAGTTCCGTGCCGAAATGCGTGTCGGAGATATGCAGAAGACTGGTCATCGTTGTTGGAAATCCTCTGTGCCGGGGCGTGCTGGGTGCTTACTGAGGGACCCGTGGGCGTCGCTATGGTTCAAGACCAAGCTCCCAGGCACGGTGGTTGCGGCGCGCGTCCTGAATGAACGGCGACCAGCGAATCAGCCGGAGCACAATCCTGTTGAGCAACGTACCCCGCGCATTGAGCGGTCGTTCGACGTCGAGAAACAGAACCACGCGAGTCCCGGTCGTATCGTTCCAGACTTGATGCCGGTAGGTGTCATCGAATATCAGGCATTTGCCACTTTCCCAATGGCGGATCTGATCGCCGACCTGGATTCGGCATCGTTCCCGGGGCTCAGGCACCACCAGCCCCAGGTGCACGCGCAGCAGCCCGTTGTAAGGGCCTCGGTGCAGGGGAATATGTTTGCCCGGGGCCAGGATCGAAAAGAACGCGGTAAACATGCCCGGTATGGCTTCGACGATTCTCGTGGTGTCAGGGCAGCGGGCGCAGTTCTTGTCCATCTTGTAGCCATAGCCGTAGAGGAAATAAGTTTTCCACTTGTCGTCCTGGGTAATGTTGCGTTGATCTTTAGAAATGTCTTGAAAATTGGGCAACCGGTCGCGGTCATCCAGGACGACTTCGAGCTCCTTGAGAATGCTTGGCCAGTTCGCTTCCAGCTCCGTCACCCAGGCAAACTGTCGGGGCTCGAAGAAAGGGCTGTCGCCCACCGTGGAGTTTCGCAGGATTGTCTTTTCCAGGCGCTTGATGATCCACAAACCGAACGCCACGCTGGGGCGATGTTTGCGCTTGGTGGGTGGGGTGCTGACGCGTACGTTGTCTCTATCCATGGTCGCCCTCTGTTGTTCGAGTCGGCAAGGCGCATTTCTTAGCGTAGCCGGCGGCTTTTGAGCAGGCGCCAGAGCAGGGGCCAGCCAAAGACCAGTGGAAAACGACGCAACCGATGAGTCACGACGATGGGCTCACCCAAGTGACGCTCCAGCTTCCAGACAAGGTAGTCGACACCGTTTTCGAAGGTAAAAAACGATTTGACCAAGCGTGCCACGTTCAAGGTTCGTCCCTGAATCCGCCGCAACTTCCACAGTCGCTCATGACGGCGGCGTGCTGCCGGCGGACAGAGGTTGCGATAGCGATCCGTTGCGTGCGCACAGACGGCCATTTGCTTCACCGCAGGCGCTGCGGCTTGAGTGATGCGCGAGTAATAATTCATGTCATGCCTGACCAGCTGCCTGGGCCGATCGGCTGATTCCGGGCGCAACTCGGTCCGGTAGGTCAGCGAAAGGGATTGTTCCCAAAGCGTAAAACTGTCGAATTGATCCGGTAAATGAGCGATGCAGCGCCCCAGCAGCGTCATCACCGCTTGAGCCAACGCAAAGTGGATACGCCTTTGCGTTTCCCCGTCCTTGAAATAAACCAGTCGGCACGGTTGGGCGAAACGGCCCCAGAGGTAGCTTTGGAACCACGAACGAGTGCCTGTCTCGAAGTCCTGCAGCGAGAGAATGGCGCATTTTGCGTGGAGCATCCGGCCATCGGGCGTTGCAGCGCTGATGACGACTACCGTAGGCGGAAGCCATGCATTGGCCAGTTGTTGCAAGCGTTTGGGATGAGCATGCGCGTAACTGTCAACCAGCGCATACAAATCGACCATGCCATCACTCAGATCGCCATTGCGCAGACAAGAACCGTAGACCAGCAACCCAACCAATGCACCGCCCAGGCGTGCATGCACGGCCTGGGCGATGCCGTCCAGATCAGCGGGCATCGGCTGCGTGCATTGCGCCCTGACCTGTTCGAGCAAGGCCACGGGCGGCGGTAGGCAATCAAAGGCTCGCATCGGCTCTCAGGGGTCCTAAAAGGTCATGAAGCGGATCGGGGCCGTGGCGGCCAGGGTGATCGTGCCTTGTGCTGGAAAAATTTCACCGTCGAGCACGTATTCGTCAGCGCCACCGAGATCCATCCGGGTGAAATTGTGGCTGAAGTAGCCATCTTGCTCCTTGATCAGCGAGACGGCCCGGCCCCAGAGCAAGAGCGGCAGGACCAGGGCCAGGCGCCGGGGCCGATGCGCGATGGCGGTCAGATGTATGGGCTGCGGTTCGGTGCCCCAATAGGGTCTGCTTCCGGCAAGAAGACGGTCCAGGGTGGTGGCAAACACCACCAGCCAGTCACGTTCCCAGACACCACGATGAGTGCCCAGGCGGGCGGGCAACGCGCAAAACAGGTCGTGTGGCAGGTTGTGCAGCGCAGAAAACAGCATTCGACCCAAGGCCAGTGTCGGCCCCAGCGCCCCGGGTACGCGCTTGGGCCGCAGCGTTCGATGGTAGTAACGCACGCCGTTCACGACTGCGCCGACGCCGAAGAACATTCCGAATTGCGCCGCATGTTGCAACCCGCTATCAACGCGAAGCGCAGCACGCGATACGACTTTTGCGGCGGTTGCATCGCCAGCGAGCCAGGCGGATAAGCCCGTCAAGGCCTTTTCGGCGCTCAGGCGCGCCCCCAGATCGATCGCGCTCATATTGGTGGTGCCACCCGGAATGACCAGTACGGTTGGCAGGCACGCAGGTTCTTGGCTCAGCAGAAAGGAGATCGCGGCCTGCAAGGTCCCGTCGCCACCCACAACGACCAGCAGGTCACTCTCCCGGAGCTGGAAGTCGCTCACGGCATGGGCGATCTCATCGGCCGAGGTGGCTTCGAGCACAGAGGCGCCGGGGACGTCGCGGGCGAGCAGACGAAACCTGGGCAAGGCACGTCGCAGGGTGCCGCTGCAAGGGTTGAGCAAGATGCCGATTTTCTGCGGCCGCGGACAAGCGTCACGCATCATTGAGGCCCGAGCGCGGCGCAAACATTCGCACGATCAGGCGGTCGCGTTCGGCGGCCATGTCGATTCGGCTGAGCCAGGGCTGCGGCGGGTGGCCCCGGTGTTTCAAGACAATGGCGGACACTGTGCGAACCCCCAGCACCAGTGTCGAAACACAGGTCCAGACGGCCACCCAAATCAATCCCGTGTCATGGGCATCCACCGCCCACAGACAGGTCAGTATCAGTAGATTGGGATTACGCCGCGCAGTGACAAGCCTGTTGAGCGAGTCGAACGGGCGCCACAGAAACATTGAAAAGGGCGCGGCGAACTTGAACGCACCTTCGCACAACCGACCTGCGACATAGCCCAGGAAAATGGCCCAGAGCACGGGGTTGAGCGGTATGTCCGAGTCCCAGGTCGCCGCATAGCCCATTCCCCAGGCGATATACCAGAGCGGCGGGTGAATCAGGTCCAGGCCATGGTCGAAAATATTGCCGAAGCGGGTGGAGGTGACAGTGACACGTGCCAGTTTGCCGTCGACCGTATCGAGAAACGTCATCAGCCAGCCGGCCACCAGGCCCGCACCGAAATGCCCGTGCCAGAACAGCACACCCGCCAGAATGGCCAGCACATAGCTGGCTGCCGTGACCTGGTTGGGGCTGAGCCCAAGCCGCACGCACCAGACGGTGGCCCAGCGCGCCGGGACAGGCCAGATCGCTCGGGTTATGAAGTCGGTGACACCTTTGTAGGATCCGTTGAACAGCGACTTTTCAAGGTGCGCTTGATTGCTGTCGGTGATTTGCGCGACCCACGGAGGATCGAACTTGCGCAGTTGGGTCTGCATGGCGGTGGCCACGGTAGCGGGAACCACTTTACGCAATCCGCCGACGGCGTCGGTATCCAGGCTGGGCAGGTGCGCGAGTCGCTCCACGCTGGCATGGGCGGCGACGATGGCGCCGGTCTTGGGGTCTTGCAGGGCGACCTCAGGCGTTTTCAACAACCCCCGCAACACCCGATCATCGTAAAGGTAATCTTCGCGCAGCAGCACGACCTCGCCTTGTGCCGGCAATGGCTCGCCTGCATCGCAGAGGTGGGCGTCGGGAAACTTTGCGAGCATACGGCCCACTCGTTCTCTGGAGGTGAGGCCCCACAGACGCACCGGGCTGCTACAGGTCAGGTATACGGGAGTCTTCATTGTTCAGCGCCCTGTTCATTGAAATAGCGTGGGCAGTCTCAGCGACTGCCCCGGTCCATGTAACCCACCATCCCGATCGCCACCGCGAGCAAGACCAGTGCCGGCCCCAAGGTAGTGATCAGTGTGTTCATCTTTAGCAGAAGACCAAGGTTTACGATGATCTGATTACTTACATAGACCATTAACCCGACCAGCGCACCCAACGCCAGCCGCGCCCCCAGGTTGGGTGAGCGCGGTTGTGCGAAGGCAAACGGGATGGCGAACAGGATCATCGCCAGGGTCAGGATCGGCCGCCCGAGTTTTTGCCACATCGCCATTTCATATTGCGCCGAGGGCTGGCCCGAACCTTTGAGGTAGGCGATGTAACGATAGAGTTGGCGCACGGACAGGCTTTCAGTCGGCAGGGTAATGTCGCCCAGTCGCGCTCCGCCAAAAATCGAATGCCAAACCATATGATCGAGTTGCTGTGTCGTTTCGGTGCCCTGATCCCACTGTTTGACCTGGACGTTGTTCAAACGCCATTGGCCTGCGTCCTGTATGTCCGCCGACTCTGCAAAGAGGTAGGACACCAGTGAGTGGTCGTTGTCGAACCGGAAGATTTCGATATTGACCGGCAGCCGTTTGTGCTGAAGATTGCCCACCCGCACGATTTGGTCGTCCTGGCGAGCCCAGACGCTTCCCTGGTCGTTGCTGGCCTGAGCACCGGCGGACATGGCTTCGTTGCGCAACTCCAGGCCATTTTGCTGCAGGGGAGAGGCCACCCATTCATCCAGCGCCGCCCATGCCAACGCCAGCGCGAGCCCGGCCAGCGTCGCCGTGAACCCGATGCGGGCAATCGACAGGCCAGTGGCGCGCATGACAGTCAGTTCCTGGGTGGCGGCCAACTGCCCGAGCGCGGCGATGCCGCCGAGCAGGGCGATGAACGGGCCCAGCTCGACGATACGACGGGGCAGGGTCATGAAGACGACTTCGATGGCCTGGCTCAATCGGTAGCCGTCAGCAGTCACATCATCGAGTTCGCCCACCAGGTCGAGGGTGGTGAACAACGGCAGCAACAGCGCTGCGGCAGCGGCGAAACCGAAGAACACATGACGGGTGATGTAGCGATCGAGGATTTTCATCGCAGGCCGAACCGAAAGAGTGCCAGATCCCGCGCCAGGAAAATCAGCAGCGCCAGACTCATCAACAGCGGCACGATCCACAACCCCGGGTAAAGGGGCAAGGTGCTGTTGCCCACCATTGTCTTGCAGATGTCCGCTGCGTAATAAATCAGGGCGAACGCGACTGTTACGGGCAGCAGGGTGGCGAATCGTCCCTGTCTGGGCCGGGTGCGGCTCAACGGAATGGCGAGTAATGCAAGGATGGTCGCGCTCACGCCCCGCGTCTGGCGCCACTGCAGTTCGGCCTTGTCCAACGGTGCGCTGGAAGCCTCCAGCACCTGGTTGGGAGCCGCCTTGCGCTTACCTTCGGCAGCCCTTTCGATGGGCAGCAAGTGCAGCCGCATGTGCTCGAATTTTTCTGAAATATCCTTTGAGGTGCTGTGCTTGAGCAAGTAGGAATGGCCTTGCGTCAGTTCCACGACCGGATCGTCTGGATCGGGATCCAGAATGCGCGCTTGTGCGGAACGAAACACACGGGTTTTCGAGTCGCCCGGGTCATAGATCAGTACATCGTGGAGCCGGCCATCGGTGCGATCGATCCGCTCTGCCAGAATCATCCTGCCGTTTTCGTTATTCAGGTTGAAGCGTTGCGCTTGCAGATGATTGACGTCCAGATCTGTTCGCGACTGCTGTTCCAGTACATAGGCCTGCGTATAGGCCCAGGGGCGCCCGTAAAGCGAGAGCATGGCCACCGCCAGCGAGATCGGTATTGCCAATAACAGGACAGCCCGATAGATGCGCAGCGGGTTTGCCCCCGAGGCCGATATCGCAATGATTTCGGAATCGTGGCACAGGCGCCCGACCGCCAGGGTCACCGAGGCATACAACGCCACCGGCACCAGCATTTCCAGCGCAATCAGTACCTTGTAGAACACCATTTGCAGCACGGCCTGCAAAGCGAGGGTTCCCTGTACCGCGTCAGACAGGTAGCGCTCTGCGGAGTAACTGGCAAAGATGAACACCAGGATGCTGACCATCACCAACACCGGTCGACGGATCTCGGCGATCACATAGCGTTCGATCAGAAACATAATCCGGACCCTGCCAACGCTCGCGAAACCGCGGAGCGTTGCCATCCAGATCCATCAGGAACCGCTCGGTATCGACTGATTTTTCTGCGCATGAAACCGCTCCACCATTTGATAATCCAGCGGCGAATCGACATCGATAGCGGCCTCCGCAAAGGGCATGATCACCGCGCCGATACTCACCCCCAACTTGCTGGAAAGCTGTTGTAGCGCTTGTTCCAGGGTCAACCGGCCCATCAGGTAGCGCAAAACGCCTGTAAAGCCCAGCGCACCGGCAATGACGCGTCGCGGGTTTTTGCGGTCCTGTTCGACCCGTTGCCAGAAGCTGGCGAGCCGGCGGGCGTCCTCGGTCATGAACGCAAACAAATTGCTGCCGCAATACGGGCCGCCGCGCAGCCGGATGCCGGTGCGCCGGGTGCCTGGAAAGCGCGCCAGAACCGTGTCCAGGGGCGTCACCGCCACCACAAAATCATGCCCGCCCGAGGCCGCGTGCTGTAGAAAGTAGTCGACCATCTCCCGGCAAAGCAGTGCGTGGTCCGCGGTTGTCACCAACACCGGTCTGTCTGCGGGCTGAAGCGCCAGGGCTTGTGCGGCGCTAACACTGGGCGAGTTGGCGGGTTCCAGCCAACCGACACCGGCGCTGTCGAGCAGTTGCGTCATTGAGGCATCTTGCGCGAGTAAGTTTTGCGCAGGACCTACCAGTACGATTCGATCAATCCACTCGCTGTCCTGCAACGCCCCGACCACCCGACAGACCATGGGTATCCCGGCCACCGGCACCAAGGCCTTGCAGCTGGTCCCGGCCATTGCGGCAACCGGATCGGCCGAGCCCCTGTCCGCTGCCAGCACCAGCGCAGTGAACTGTTTCGCCTCAGATGTGCTTTTCATAGATCCGGTAGCGCTTGTAAGGGGTGGCACCGATCTGGACGAGGATTTTGCGCATCACCGCGTTTGATTCCAGGATCCAGGACATCTCCAACGCTTCAATGCCCCGTTTGACGAAGGGTGGCTTGAGCGCTTCGATCAACAGCAGGGCGAGTGTTGGTCCCAAACGGCTGAACTGGTAACGCTGCTTGACGCCCATCAGGGGCACGCGTGCGGTGCGCGTGCCCTTGCCATAAAGCCGCCACAACAGCCGCAGCCAGCCAAAGGGCAGCAATTGTCCTTTGAGAGAGGCGATCGCCTCGTTGATGTTAGGGATGGCCACGATAAAAGCGCAGGGGTCGCCATCGACTTCAGCGATGTACAACAGGTCTTTGGGGACCAACAACCTCAACTGGCTGCCAAGCTCGAAAAATTCGGATTCGGTGAAAGGTACAAACCCCCAATTACGGCTCCAGGCGTCATTGAATATTTCACGCAGGATGCGCATGTCGCGCCGGAACTGACGGGTGTCCAGAGGCCTGACCACCACGCGCTTTCGCTCGCGCGCCATCATCGCCGACAAGGCCGGCGGAAAGTGCAATTGGTCGGTGCGCATCCAGTAGGCCAGCAGGTCCGTGGCTTGCCGATAGCCGATGGCGGTGAGCCTTTGATCATAGTAGGGCTGTCCGTGTCCCATCATCGCAGAGGGGGGATGATCGAATCCTTCCACCAATAACCCGCTTTCCTGGTTAATGGTCAGATTGAACGGACCGGTGATACGCGCGGCGCCACGTTCGCGCAACCAGGCCTCAGCTGCCGCGAACAGGCTGTCGACTACGGCCGGGTCATCCACGGCTTCAAACATCCCGAAGTGCCCGGAATCATTGCCGTGCAATTGCCGGTGAAGGCTGTCGATCTGTGCCGTGATACGCCCCACGACTTCCGTTCCCGACCAGGCCAGCCACGCCTGCCACGTTAAATGGGACGACGCCGGGTTCTTTTTGGAAAGGAGTTCCTGGCGCTCGTAATGGATCGGCTCGATCCAGCAAGGATCGTTGCGATAAAGAGTGCCGGGGAAGCTGATGAATGTCTTGAGTTCCAAACGTGTAAGGACGGGTCGCGTAATGATTGGCAACTTCTTATTGATCATCGTTGGCCCAAAAGTCGGTAGCAGTTGAACTAGCTTCTCTTCGGATTTGCCGTCAGAGCGTAGCTGAACTTTTGGCGTCGGGCGCGCGTGATCTAAATATTGGCGTGAATGCGCCTCTAAGGCTTAAATACCCTGTACTTTTCGATGGCTGTCGCATTTGAGAACGAGGTGCTACAGCTACATGCGATGTTCGCCGGTCGTCGCTCATCCGGGAAAAAATTTGCGATCACCCAGATGCCGATTAGTATTGCGTTAGGCTTTGTAAATACTTGAAAAAGCCGAAAGATCTTCTGCGAGCCGGTTATCCCTGGAGCTTGGACTCCATGGAAACGGCAACGGGGCAGTAAAACGACAAGTGTTTTACTGGCGCAGGGGGTCGACCCGCTATTTGACTTATCCTTACTCGGGCTAAATGGATGGGTGTTTCCTTATGTCTGCAACCGTTGCAAAACAGGCACTCACTCAACGTCTCGCGGACTTTTCCACGCTAGTGGAAGCACTCGATTATGCCGCGTCTGGTCAGACCGGGATGAACTTCTACGACAGGCATTGCCACTTGATTGCAGCGGTTGAATACGCTGAGCTCAAAAGCAATGCTGTCGCGCTGGCTAAACGTCTACTTGGGCTCAAGTTGAAGAAGGGTGATCGGGTCGCACTCATCGCCGATACGCACCAAAGCTTTATCGAGTCGTTTTTCGCCTGCCAATACGCGGGCCTGATCGCCGTTCCTCTTTTGGTGCCATCCAGTTTGGGAAGCCATCATTCCTACGTGGAAAAGCTGAAAGGACTGTTCGCCAATTGCACGCCGGCAGCCGTCCTCGGACAGGAGGAATGGCTTCCCTATGCACGGGAAGCGCTGGGGACCTCGCTACAGGCGTTCGTCGGGACTGTCCAGCAATTGAGCGATTTACCGCCCGTGCAGACGCTTCCCCGCGTGTTGCCGGAGGACATCGCCTACCTGCAATACACATCCGGCAGTACCCGATTTCCTCGTGGCGTGATTATTACCCAGCGTGCGGTGATGGCCAACATCAGAGGCATCGTCGTGAGCGGTATCGGCGTTCGTCCGGGGGACCGATGTGCGTCATGGCTGCCCTTTTATCATGACATGGGGCTGGTGGGCTTTGTCCTGGCGCCCATGGCGGCACAATTGACAGTCGACTACTTGCACACCCGGGATTTCGCCACGCGACCCGGGCAATGGCTCAAACTGATAAGCCAGAATCGGGTGAATGTTTCGGTTGCCCCGCCGTTTGGCTATGACCTCTGCACCCGGCGAGTCCGGGACCCGGAAAAAACCGTATTGGATCTCTCCTGCTGGCGTGTCGCGGGGATTGGGGCAGAGCCCATTCGGGCATCGGTGTTACGCCGTTTCGCGGATTGTTTTCTCGACACGGGATTCAATGCGGCTGCATTCACGCCTTGCTACGGTCTGGCGGAGAGCACCCTGGCCGTCTGCTTCGCCCGCCGCGGGGCAGGGGTGCTGGTGGATCATGTCGCTCGCCAGGCATTGGAACATCAGCTCAAGGCGCAGAAATGTGCTGCCGATGATCCGGGAAGCTGTGCGTTTACCAATTGTGGTGCGCCATTGCCAGGGCATCGCGTGGAAATTCGCAACGCGGCGGGGCGGGTGGTCGCAGAGCGCGAGGTAGGCCAGATATTCGTCTGGGGGCCCAGCGTCATGTCGGGTTATTTCAATGATCCCCAAAATACCCAGGCAGCCTTGAAAGATGGCTGGCTCGACACCGGTGACCTGGGCTATCTGTCCGGGGGCGAGCTGCATATCACTGGCCGGCGCAAGGATTTGCTCATAGTCCGGGGCCGAAACATCTGGCCGCAGGATATCGAATACCTGGTGGAGTCCGAACCCGATCTGAGGCCTGGCGATGCCATCGTGTTTGTCGTGCCCGGCGATGATGAGCCTCAGGTCGTGGTCCAGGTTCAATGCCGGGTCCGTGAGCCGGAAATCCGCGAGCAATTGGTCCGGACTCTGCTGGCCAAGATCATCAGTGAGTTCGGCCTTGCTGCCGACGTACACCTTGTGCCACCTCATTCATTGCCACGAACCTCTTCGGGCAAACCCTCTCGCGCCGAAGCCCTCGAACGGTTCATGGCCCAGGCCAACGCTGTTCTTCCCTGTCCGGCACTGGAGACGACGTGAGCGCTCGCGTGGTTGCGCTGACTGGCGCCACTGGCTTCATCGGCAGCGTCCTGCGCGAACGACTTGTTGCCCGAGGCGTGGAGGTACGAGCGTTGGCTCGCTCCGGGAGCGGTACGGCAGAGGATGGAACGAAGTGGATCAAGGGAACACTGGAAGATGAGCCGGCCCTTGCCGAGCTTACCCGGGGCGCAGATGCGGTTATTCACTGCGCAGGCAAGGTCAGAGGCCGGGCTGCCCGGGATTTCGACTCGGTCAACGTGCAGGGCAGCAAACACTTGATGGAGGCGACACGCCTTAACGGCAGTTGCGAGCGTTTTCTGCTGATCTCGTCCCTTGCGGCGCGCCATCCGACATTGTCCTGGTACGCCGCTTCCAAATTCGAAGGTGAACGCCAGGTAAAGGCCGCTGCCGGAGCGATTCCCGTGTGTATTTTCAGGCCGACCGCCGTATACGGTCCCGGTGACCGCGAGTTGCGTCCGCTGTTCGACTGGCTCTTGCGCGGCTGGCTGGTAACCCTCGGTCGAGACGATTCACAGTTCAGCTTTCTGCATGTGGACGATTTGGTCAGTGCCGTCATGCAGTGGTTGGACGCACCTGTCGTGCAATCGCAGACCTTTGAGTTGTGTGATGGTCAGTTGCAAGGGTACGACTGGGCAAGCCTGGCCGGCATCGCTTGCGATATCCGCCATGCGCCGGTACGGCAAGCCGCAGTGCCTGCCGGGGTACTGAAAGGCCTTGCACGAGCGAACCTGGTGCTGTCCCGGTTCACCCGCCGGGCACCCATGCTGACCCCCGGCAAAGTCAATGAACTGATGCACCCGGACTGGACCTGCAGCAATGCGCGCATCAGCGCGTCATTGGGCTGGGAGCCGCAGATACTGTTAAGGCAAGCGTTGCGCAATCACATGTTCTGAGCGGGCAAAGAGCCACTGAACTCAAGGAAACCCACGATGATCACACAAGAAGCGATACTCGAACGGGTGATAATGCTCATCGGGCGGCTTGCACCTCCCGGGACGCCAATCTACCCGGATACCGATTTGGCCCAGGACCTGGGGATGGAGTCGATAAAGGTAATGGACATGCTGATGGAGCTGGAGGACGAATTCGACATCTCGATCCACCTCAACATCCTGATGGATGTGCGAACGCCTGCACAGCTGTCCCACGCGATTCTCAACTTGATGGAGCATGCCGATGGGACTGTTTGACAAGTTCGGCAAACTGGCGGCGGAACGCGCCAGCCTCTCGGATTCGCATCCTTTTGGAATTCGCATCGACGAGATGTACTCCCCGACCGAGGGCAGTATCCAGGGGAAGAGAGTCATACTGGCGGGTACCAATAATTATCTCGGGCTGACATTCGATCCCGACGGCATCAAGGCGGCGCAGCGCTCGCTGGAGCTTGAGGGGACCGGCACCACCGGTTCTCGTATGGCCAATGGCAGTTACGCCGGGCACAGCGCGTTGGAGGAGGAACTTGTCGATTTTCTCGGGCGGCGTTCCGTCATTGTGTTCTCCACAGGCTATGTCGCCAATCTGGGTGTCATCGGGACCCTGGCGAGCGCGCGCGAGGTGGTATTGCTTGACGCCGATTGCCACGCGAGCATCTACGACGCTTGCAAGCTGGGTGGTGCAGAGATCATCCGCTTTCGCCATAACGATGTCGCTGATCTGGAGCGGCGCATGGTCCGGCTCGGCGACCGCGCGCGCGAAGCGATTATCCTGGTGGAAGGCATCTACAGCATGCTGGGTGATCAGGCTCCGCTCAGAGAAATAGTCGAGGTCAAGCGTCGACTCGGAGGTTACCTGCTGGTAGACGAGGCGCATTCCTTCGGTGTGCTGGGTGCCAAGGGGCGAGGGCTGGCCGAAGAGTTGGGGGTGGACTCGGAAGTCGACATTCTGTTGGGCACGTTCAGCAAGAGCCTGGGCGCGGTCGGTGGCTTCGCTGCTTGTCACGATGCGCAAATGGACCTGCTTCGCTACGCCAGCAGGCCCTATATCTTTACCGCTTCACCCGCGCCCTCGGCCATTGCCTCCGTGAGGTCAGCGCTCAAGGCCATCAAGGAACGTCCGGAGCTGCGGCGTCAGCTGTGGACGAATGCCCGGCGGCTTTATCAGGGGTTGGCAGAGTCAGGCTACCAATTGGGGCCACAAGCCAGTCCGGTGATTGCCGTGATGCTGAAGTCGCCACACGAGGGGCTGGCCTTCTGGCGGGCGCTGATAGAGAAGGGCGTCTATGTCAATCTGGTCCTGCCTCCAGCGACGCCCGGTGCCGTCACCCTGATACGTTGCAGCGTCAGCGCGGCCCATACACCCGAGCAAATAGACCAGATCATCGAGGCCTTCGCGTCATTGCGTAGCCCGGTGGACCTCGTCACAGTGGGCGCTTGAACAGTGTCGCGTGCTGTCGGTGAGCTAATCTTTACCTACGTCATAGTGAACGACACTCATGCGGATTATTTTTGCCTTTGGCCGCTCTTATCCGGCCCGTACCGTCCTGATGCTCCTGAGTTTGCTGCTGGCAGGGGTGGTCGAAAGCGTCAGCCTGAGCACAATGCTGCCACTGATATCGGCGGTGCTTGAAGACCAGCCGCATTCAAACCTGGCGGTTCAGGTCTTCGCCGTCATGGACACGCTCGGCCTTGAGCCCTCGATCCCCAACATGCTGGTGATTATTGTCGTGGGCATGACGCTGAGTAACCTGCTGATATTGCTGGGCAATCGGCAGGTTGGCTACACGGTGGCACATGTGGCGACCGACCTGCGCATCGACCTGATCAAAGCCTCTCTGGGCAGTCGCTGGGAATATTATCTGCGCCAGCCTGCCGGGGCACTGGCCAATGCCGTGGCAACGGAAGCCTACCGCGCTTCCACCGCTTATGAGCATGCGGCCAATATGCTGGCGCTGGGCATCCAGGCAGCGGCCTATGCAATCATCGCGCTTTTCGTCTCCTGGCAGGCAGCGTTCCTCTCATTGCTGATCGGTTTTGTCCTGCTGGTGGCCGTGCGGGGGCTGGTCAAGACGTCACGGCGCGTGGGCAAAAGCCAGACCCGCTTGATGCGTGAGCTGCTGGTCTACCTGACGGATACGCTGGCTTCGGTTAAACCGCTCAAGGCCATGGCCCGGGATGACATTGCCGATTCCTTGCTGCGCGGTCACGCCGGCGAGCTCAACACCGCATTGGAGCGCGAAGTGATGAGCCGCGAAACATTGCGGGCCTTGCAGGAACCCATGCTGGCAATCCTTGCCGCCGCGGGACTCTACGCCGGGCTTGTCATCGGCGGACTGCCGCTGTCTTCGGTGATGGTGCTCATATTCGTGGTGGTGCGCATGCTGGGATTGCTGCACAAAGCGCAACAGCGCTATCACCGGATGGCCGCGCAAGAGAGCGCCTATTGGGCCATCAACGAAGCAATCGACAATGCCGTGGCCGATGCCGAGCCGGTTGGAGGGAACTGCGTTCCTGCCTTGAAGCGCCATATCGTTTTTGAAAACATCAGCTTTGGCTACGGCGGACGGCAAGTGCTCGACGGCGTGTCGATGAGTTTTCCGGTCGGTTCATTCACCACCATGATCGGTCCTTCCGGTGCAGGCAAAACCACCGTGCTCGACCTGATCTGTTCGCTGCTCGCGCCTCAATCCGGACGCATCAGGGTAGACGACTGTGACTTGCACGACCTGGACCGCAGGGCCTGGCGGCGGATGATCGGCTACGTTACACAGGAAACCTTGCTGCTGCACGACAGCATACTGGCGAACGTCACCTTGGGGGACAGGTCGTTGAATGCCGACGATGCAGAGCGTGCGCTACGTCAGGCCGGCGCGTGGCAGTTTGTGCAGGAATGTCCAGGCGGGCTGCAATCGATCGTCGGCGAGCGAGGTGCCAAACTGTCCGGCGGCCAGAGGCAGCGTATCGTCATCGCACGTGCCTTGGCCCATCGCCCCAAGCTTCTGATCCTGGACGAAGCAACCAGCGCGCTCGATCCGGAATCGGAGACCGAAATATGCCAGGTACTGAAAAGCCTGACCCCCGGCATAACCGTCATCGCGGTGTCCCATCGGCCCGCCATGATCCGCATTGCAGACCAGATTCTTGAAGTGCGCGAGGGCAGGGTGTTGCCAGTACCCAATGCCGCCGATCGTGATGGCACAATCACGCAAGAAGCGAAAGCCTGAGGTGCCGTCATGCCACTACGATGCCGGGACTCCAGGCACATCCATATTGATTTTGCGCCAGGCGGCTTCGGAAAAACTGTAAACCGAAAAGGCGATCAAGCCCAAAGCCATCACCATCAGAATCACGCTTCCCGCTGGCAGATTCTGCAGCGCATCAAGCGCTTCCTTCATGCCCGGGGGATCCTTGACTTGATAACGTGAGCCGCCGATTACCAGCAACACCGCTATCTCGATAAACACGACGCCTCGGGCCATGAGTCCGAACCGAGATACGGGACGTATGTAGCGCATCACCTCTTCGTCGGCCTCGAAGTACTTCTCGAATGTTGCCTTCCACCCCTTGATGAGGTGAGCAATGCCTACACCCAGTGGGATCAGCGCCACCAGGTAGATCAACACGTTTGAGTGATCCCACGACAAAAGATGCGCCAGCAGATCCCGGGTATTCCCGCCGCCTGAATTGCTTGAGCTTCTGATACCACTGATGAGCAGGCCCAAGGCAAAAAACGCCAGTGCGCCATTGATCAAACCACCCGCGAACAACCCTGCACGAATGACCAGACCCTTGAGCGACGTACCGTGATGATCGACGTCGCGAATGGCCTGCAACACTCGCCAGCCTGCGAATGCGAGTAAACCAGCCACCACCAGCCCGACCAGGACGTAACCAAAAGGCTGGCTTAGCAAAGCCTCCAGGCTTTTGTGGCTGTCCTTGGGTTTTGTCGAGTCTTGTGCCGCCAGCAGAGCGAAGATACCGATGATCAGGTACAGGACACCTCGAGCGGCATATCCGCCCCGAGCGAGCACGACAAGGGTGTGTTGCGCGGACATTGGCTTCATTCCCGAGGAGTTATAAAGATGCAGACCTGTCGCTCGGGAAGGGGTTCGATAAAGGGCGAATATTCGGTGAGGAGGGGCGCCCAATCGCGGGGTGGGCGCCAACCGGCTTTACCGAATCAGTGGCACGCCACTGAGCGTTTGCAATGCCTCAAAACTGATATCGGCAAAAATTTCTCTGACCTGCAAGCCTTTTGGAGTGACGTCCAGGATAGCCAGGTCGGTATAAATCCGGGTCACGCAGCCAATGCCGGTCAGCGGGTAGGTACATTGCGGCACTAATTTGCTTTCGCCCGTCTTGGTCAGGTGATCCATCATTACGAACACTTGGCGCGCGCCGGTTGCGAGATCCATCGCGCCACCCACAGCCGGAATGGAACCTTCGGCTCCGGTGTGCCAGTTGGCCAGGTCGCCGTTGACCGAGACCTGGAAAGCGCCCAGCACGGCAATGTCGATGTGCCCGCCACGCATCATCGAGAACGAATCGGCGTGGTGAAAAAAGGCTCCGCCACGCAGCAGTGTCACATGCTGTTTGCCCGCGTTGATCAGGTCATCGTCTTCCTCACCCGGCGCAGGGCTCGGGCCCATGCCCAGCACACCGTTTTCACTGTGCAGGAACACTTCTTTGTCACCCAGGTAATTGGCCACCAGCGTAGGCACGCCAATACCCAGGTTTACGTAAGAGCCCTCGAGAATGTCGTCGGCCACACGTTGCGCCATTTCGCTACGCGATAGTTTATTCATGACAGTCATGGCGAACCTCAGTTGACGTTGGCTTTCGTGAAAGGGGAGCGGGGCACTGCGACCACGCGCTGAACGAAGATTCCCGGCGTAATGATGTGTTCGGGGTCCAGTTCTCCCAACTCCACGATCCGATTGACCTGGGCGATTGTCGTTTTCGCGGCCATCGCCATGATCGGTCCAAAGTTACGCGCGGCTTTACGGTAAGTGAGATTGCCCCAGCGATCGCCATTTTCGGCCTTGATCAGTGCGACATCGGCATGCAACGGCATTTCCAGCACGTAGTTGCGACCGTCGATCACGCGGGTTTCCTTACCTTCGGCCAGCAAAGTGCCGTAGCCGGTCGGTGAATAGAAAGCACCGATACCAGAACCTGCCGCGCGAATACGTTCGGCCAGGTTGCCTTGTGGCACCACTTCGAGCTGAACCTTTCCTGCCAGGTAGAGCTCGTCGAAGACATAGGAATCGGATTGGCGTGGAAACGAGCAGATGACCTTGGCAACACGCCCGGCCTTGAGCAATGCGGCCAGACCGATTTCACCATTGCCGGCATTGTTGCTGATGATGGTCAGCTCGCGAGCGCCCGAAGCAATGACGCCGTCGACCAACTCCGACGGCATCCCGGCAGTGCCGAATCCACCCACCATGAGGACCGAACCATCGGCAATGCCGTCTAGTGCAGCCGCGACTGATTCAAATGTTTTATTGATCAAGGAATACTCCTGTTTTTATGTTGGCTGAACAGAATGATCCGACGGCAAGCCGCGTGAATCACGGTGATTGCCAAGGTGTGTATAGCGTGCCAAGAAATGAGTTGAGGCGGGGGGCTCGGCAGGCGATGTCGTGCGATTAACGAACAGAACCATGGCGGGCAGCGCGATGAATTGCGTTGGGGTATCGAACAATGAGAACTCATGATTGCTTCGAAAAAGCATTTATTTTTATTCGCACGCATAGCCTGAGGACTCACAGGCTAAGTTCGAAGGCAATCGGGGTCTAATATCATTTGAGTGCTGTACGATACCGTTGAGGTATGGTCGGCAAAAAGGTCTCGTCGCTCAAGACGGCTAGGTTTCCTAACATTGAGGATATCAAGGTCATCGGTATTGACCTTATCAAGCGTTGAAACCTTTGGCAGGTCTGAGTGAATCTGTTCGCGCTAAAAGCGATAGAGGCGTGCGTTCCCAGTCCACCGAAAACGCACTTCACAAAGCAGAGTACAAGTGCCTATTGTCCAGGTTTTGCCGGCGGCTGCCCTTGCATGTAGTTCTGATGCTTCATCATGTTATCCATCATCATCTGTTGCATCCCCGTATACCTGTCCATCATGTATTGGCGTTGACTCTGTTGCTCAGGGGTCATGTTCGCGTAGTCATGCCACCCCATCTTGTGGCTACCACCCATCATGTGTCCTCTGCCCATCATTCCCGGCCCCCACATACCGTTCATCATGCTCATTGCATTCTGCATCGCACTCCAATGCTCTTGAAGAAGCTTCTGCCTTTGCTGGGGATCCTGGGTTTGCTGAATTTTCTCCATCTGTGCCTGCATTTTCTTGAAGGTATCTTGCGCCTGAACCATCTGTTTATCGAACTCGGCAACATTTGGAGCTTGTTGTTGCGTCTGCGTCACTTGAGCTTGCTCTGCTGCAAATGTCCCTGTGGGGGCTAACGATGCAGTAAACAAGAGCATGGCCAGTCTGCTGTATTTCATGTCTAGCTGCCTTTTTTAGTGGGGGGAGCTGAGCCAGGGTTTTGAATGAACATTGCTGTTTGCGTCAGATCACTTTGCCAACATCAAAAACCACAGCCCGACCACCTAGTAATTAGCAGCACTGTCACAACGCACCTTGATATATATCAGATGCCGTATTGATACACCGGGGTCCTCATTTGCGTGGGGAACGAAACATTGCCAACGAGACCATGCAGCCATCGATGAAGAAATCAACGGTGTCCACTGTTCCCAAAGAGAAATTCCAAGGCCAGTTGCAGCACGCATCAAACGGTGGGGTGGGCGAAAAGGCGAGGGCCTATGGTTCGAGTGTCCGTTTTTATGGCGATTTCCCCTTCATTGGTTTCGTCGGGCCTGCAGCACAGTAAACAAGCACATGCCGGTCAGCATGGCCAGCATGAACACGATCCCTTGCCAGCGTCCTGTCAGCAGAATTGCCACTGCGGGGCCGGGGCAAATGCCTGCTAATCCCCAGCCGACTCCAAACACCAGACTCCCGCCGATCAAACGGGTATCCAACTCCCGTTTGACCGGTAGCTGCATTGGCCTTCCCAGCAGCGAACGGGATTGTTGGCGTGCCCAGGCTAGCGGCCCCACGGCGATGCCAATGGCCCCGATCATGACCAAAGCCAAGGAGGGGTCCCATGCACCGGCTACATCCAGGAAGGCCAGTACTTTCACCGGATTGGTCATGCCAGCCAGGAGCAGGCCGATGCCGAACAGCAAGCCCGCAATGAATGCACTCAGTTTGATCACGTTCACCCCCCGAGCAGATGACGCACGATAAACACCGTGGCGAAACCACTGAACATGAAGCACGCGGTAGCGACCATCGATCGTGGCGAGAGACGCGATAGGCCGCAAACGCCATGTCCACTGGTGCAACCCGAGCCGTATCGTGTACCGATGCCCACCATCAAGCCGGCCAAGGAAAGTCCAAACCAGCCGCTCTTGAACTCAATTGGCGGCAGCGAGGAAAACAAACGCCATACAAGCGGGGCAATGGCCAGGCCCAGGAGAAAAAGTGCTTTCTCACTCACGCCCTCACTCCCACGCTGCAAAAGACTGCCAATCAGACCACTGATACCGGCGATACGCCCGTTGAAGATAACGAAAAGACTGGCAGCCAGACCAATCAATGCGCCTCCTGCAAGAGACGACCAAGGAGTGAAGTTCAGCCAGTCGACGTTCATGAAGCCTCTCCGGAGCAAAGAGCGATTGAACAGAGGTGACACATCTGCGCCAGGTGATCGGTTGATCCGTTAGCCACGGCGGAAGTCTTCCAACAAGCCTGCAGAGGTTAGGGGCGGCAGGTTTGATCTTTGTCAAAAATAGTCGATCGAACGAAGCCTGACATGCAGTTGTGTGGACATCGCCCGATAACGAAATTATTGACCATGATCAATCTTTTGCCGGTCTCTACGGTGCAGTCTTGAGGATGTGCAGCGCACGGCTTTTTCACTGAAGGAGCAATAGCCGTCAAGGAGGTCGCGATAAAGCCGGAAGGCTTTGCGTGCTGTTTCTCAAAGCAATACGGAGGTCTTTATGATCATTGATATCACGGAGCAACCGGCAAGCCATTGCTGGGTCGTGTGCATGGATGCCTTGCAAGTGAACTTCAACAGTCTGTGCCAAGCACAGGCATTTGTGGGTCTACTCAAGGCACGTATCGAGGCCCCGCATATCTGGCCCAGTGTCGCTGACCTGGCAAAAGAACCCATTCGGATGCCTGAGCGGCAAATGGCTCGCGCCCATAACAAAGATATCAATGAGCAGGCATGGGGATTTCCTGACGGACATCGCGTGCGTAACTGACAAATATCAAATGACCGGAACAGGCATTGATCAATCTGTGACTCTGGTTCTGGATTGTAATGGCCGCGTGCCGAGGTGCCCCATGCCGCAGACTCAACGTTTACTCTTGATCGCCCCTCCAGCCATGACTCGTACCCCGTCCTTCGACAGGGCTGCAGCGTTGGCGCTGGCGATGCAATTACCCTTGCACATCGTGGCGTTCGACTATTCACAGGCCCTGTCGGTGGCAGGGCTGTTCGCCCCTGAGCAATTCGATTTGGCTCGAGACGGCTATCTGCACACCCATCGCCAATGGCTCGCCGACCAGGCCGCATTGATGAGGAAACATGGGGTGCAGGTCACTACCGAGGTGATGTGGGTGCAAGATCCCTACGAGGAGATCCTGACCTTTATCAACGAGATGCCGCTGAAACTCATCATCAAGGATGCTCAGGAAGAATCGGCGTTCAAGCGCGTATTTTTTACCCCGCTGGATTGGCAGTTGCTGCGTGACTGTCCTGTACCGGTGCATCTGGTGACCACGCCGCTCAATGCTCGACCGCATAAGGTACTGGCCATCATTGATGTGTTTCGCGATGAGGATCAGGGCCATGTGCTTAACGACCAGATTATCGACGCAGCCTCGAAACTGGCGGCGATCTGCGATGCCAGCCTTGACCTGCTGCACGTTTATGACTGGACGTCCGCATACGTTCACGACATGGGTTTTGGCGCGTTGCCTTTGGCAACCGGGATATACGAAATGTTGGGCGCGGCCCAACTTGAAGCCTTTGCAGCCATCGCTGAGCGCCACGGCGTGCCACCGCAGCGCAGGCACTTCATCGAAGGTGTTCCGGTGCCGAGCATCTGTGAATTTGTTGGCGAGAACCATACCGATGTCATCGTCATGGGTACTGTGCAGCACAAGGGCTTGAGCAAACTGCTGGGCACCACGGCTGAGCAACTTCTGCACCGGGCGCCTTGCAGTTTGCTCGCGATCAAACCACAAAAAATGCTGCAATCCTGACGCTGAACGGAGGTGTGTGATGGGAAATTACCAACGTTTTCTATTGATCGCCGATCAATCTTTGCATGAGTCACCTGCACAACAGCGCGCGGTTGCATTGGCCATGGAAGCAGGGGCTGTACTGGATGTGCGAGTCTTTGTCGAACCTGCGCCGGTGATTCATTATTTTGAAGAACAGGTCGACGATGCACAGCAACAGCGTTATGTGCGTCGCTACCGTCGCTGGGAAGCCGAAGAACTGGACCGGCTCAGCGACCTGGGTTTACAGGCAACGGTTAAAGCCGTCTTCACTACCCATCCGTTGCTGGATATTTTGAAGACGGTCGAGAATCTCAAACCCGACCTGTTGATCAAGGATGTCACCCTTGAGCCAGCGCTCAAGCGGGTATTCATTACGCCACTTGATTGTCACTTGTTGCGTGAATGCCCGATCCCCGTGCATCTGGTCAACCAGGTTCGCTACAGCTTGCCGCACAGGGTTGTTGCGGCAGTGGACCCATTCGATCCTTCGACACAAATAAGCGGATTGAACGATACGATCATTCAGACTGCGAACGCCTTGGCCCTGCAATGCGATGCGCCGTTACACCTGCTGTACGCCTATGATTTGTCGCCCGTTTTCAATAGCGACGCACCACTGGCCGGGGGAGGGTGGGGCGTGGACCTGATCGAGGAACTGCGTCAATCCTTGCACCAGGCGTTTATCGCACTGGCGCAGCGCTATAGCGTACCGCCAGAGCGTCGGCATTTCGTCATGGGGTTGCCGGTGCCGGTTATCAGTGAGTTTGTCGAGCAATACCTGGCTGATGTCGTGGTAATGGGCACGGTGCACCGTACGGGTTTTGACCGGCTGATTGGCAGCAACACAGAGCGCGCGCTGTACTCCGTGCCTGGCAGCATTCTGGCGGTCAGGGCCAAACGCTGACGTATCCATAAGCGGTTTGCGTCAAATATTTCCGTCACCCGGAGATTTATCATGAGCCTGTATCAACGCTTGTTGCTGATCATCAATCCGGTACTGCGTCATTCCCCAGCCGTGAGTCATGCAGCATCCCTGGCCAAGGCCTGCGGGGCGAGTTTGCATATCACCGCGCTGATCCCTTCGTTCAAATGGTTGTCGCTGCTTGAGGAGGGCGATCGAACATTGGCTCGCGAACGATACCTGCAGGACCATCGCGACTGGCTTGAGTCTCAGGCTGAGAGTGTGCGAGGCCGGGGAATTGAGGTGACCACGCAAGTGGCATGGGCTGAGGATCTGAAGCAAGACATTATCGATCACGTGGCGGATATGCAGCCCGACTTGTTGATCAAGGAAATTGACCATGCGTCAAGGCTCAAGCGGGCCTTTTTCACGCCTTTGGACTGGCATTTGTTGCGACACTGCTCGGCACCGGTTTATCTGATGGGTAACACCGGCTTGAACCTGCCCAGCAGAATTGTCGCGGCTGTCGAAGTATCGGATGTCGAGTCAACCGGCGACGAACTGAATGAACAAATCATCAAGCAAGCTTGCAATCTCGCCATGCAGTGCAATGCCGAATTGCATTTGCTGTACGCCTGCGATATTTCGGCCGATTTTCTGGCGGACATGGACGGTCTCACGCTCGCTGACCTGACCAAAGCGCTTCGACGAGACCTGGAAAAGTCTTTCCTTCGCCTGGCAGATCAGTTCGGCGTGCCTGCGGATCGTCGGCATTTCATAGACGGTCATCCGGTCAAGGTTTTGTGTGAGTTCGCTGATGAACACAACGTGGATGTGATCGTAATGGGCAGGGTCCAGTCCAAGGGATTAAACAAGCTCCTGGGCAGCACGACCGAGCATATTCTGTATCAAGCGCCATGCTGCGTGTTGGCGGTTTAGAGCGAGCTTGTAGAGCGCCGATGCGAACGGGTGGCAACTATTTTCGTTTCCAGTATTTCTGCATTTCCAGAAACAGGAAGGAGGCTGTCCAGGTAATGAGTACCAGCCCGGTCAGCGCTTGCAGCCCGGTCAAATACTTGATGTCGCCCACGGGTGAAATATCGCCGAAGCCGATCGTCGTGTACGTCGTGAAGGAAAAGTAGACGCAATCCATCAGTGAACCGTCGAAGCTGCCCGTCAGAGTGCCCCATTTACCAGCGTGCACCATGAGGTAGTAAACCAATGCAAAGCACCAAACCTCTGTCGCGTGGGCAACCAGGGCGCCGAATACGCCAACGACAATCCTGAAGCGGCTCCACAACTTGAGCCGGGGCAGCCAATCGTTCAGTCGTAGCAGGCATTCGTAGTGGATCACGACAACGATGATGACCACCAGCATATTGATCAGGGTGACCGCCAACATGGCAAAGCTCCAGGGAGAAGGGGCGGATAGTCGGGGGCACGCGGCATGGCATATGCGCGCTGTGTAGCGATTCCAGTGATTCCTTTCACCTAGCCGCCGCACCGGGTCCAGTGGTCAATGTATTTCTACAGCAGAAAACCGAAAAAAGGTTGAGCTGAATCAACCATGGATGGACTAGCGAGGGCGAATCGGTGCATTTCTCCGGCTGCTGATTCGTTGATAAAAGTCATGTCCCCCTCGGCGTAACGCCAAATAATCGAATGGCAACCATGACCCAGGGCGAGGTATGTGATGCTCAAGCTCAAACGCATTCTATTGATAGCTCCCAGCGAAATGAGCCATACCCCGGCGTTCGAGCGTGCACATGCGTTGGCATGTGCAACCGGTGCGTTGTTGCACATTGTAGCGTTCGATTATGTCCAGGCATTGGCCGTAGCCGGTTTGCTGGACCACGATGCGATGGCCCAGGCACGAGAAGGCTATTTACAGGTGCACCGTCATTGGCTGGAACAGCAAGCCCGTTTTTACAGGTGCGGCGGCCTTCAGGTGAGTACCGAGGCGGTTTGGGCCCGGTCGAGTCTGACCAACCTGCTGGAGTACATAAGTGACTTCCATCCGGACCTGGTAATCAAGGACGCCCATCAAGTGCCAGCACTCGACCGCGTCTTTCACCGGCCTCTTGATTGGCGGCTGTTGCGCGAATGTCCTACCCACTTGCATTTAGTGACCAGTGCCAGAAACCCCAAACCGTTGAAAATCCTGGCCTCGATCGATTTGTCCCATCTCGAGGAGCTGACTCAGGGCTTGAATGACCGAATTGTCGATCTGGCCTCAACTCTGGCGGCCAGTTGTGGCGCCGAACTGCACTTGCTTAACGTCAGTCGCTGGTCAGAGATCAGCGATGCACCGAGGAGTGTGCCGACAGTCAGCCTTGATGACAGTTTGCGGGACGCCATTGAAGATGCCCAGCAAGAGGCTTTCGACGTGCTTGCCGAACGCTATTGCATCAAGGATGCACATCGACATTTGTTGTCGGGCACACCCCACAAGGTCATCGGGTTGTTTGCTCACCAGCATGACTTCGACATGCTGGTACTGGGCACGGTCTATCACCCAGGGCCCGACCGGTTTATCGGCGACACCGTTGAACGCCTGTTAAACCGGGCACCGTGCGGTCTGGTGATCGTCAAACCGGTCACTCCATACGGGTGAACGAGACCCCCATCGAGCCCGCAGTTGATAAAAATCAACTGACCCTGGGCCAAAAGGAGCGATCAATAGCGCTCCTCTGAATGTTCAAGGGCAACGGCCATGCGAATCACATTTCTAGGTGCCGCGGGTACGGTCACGGGTAGCAAGTATCTGCTGGAACATGGCAACCAACATGTGCTGGTCGATTGCGGTCTGTTCCAGGGCTACAAGCAATTGCGACTGCACAATCGCGACCCGTTCCAGCTTCCGGTCAGCGACCTCGATGCCATTGTGCTGACCCATGCCCATCTTGATCACAGCGGCTATCTGCCCGTGCTGGTGCGCAATGGATATCGCGGCCCGGTATACGCCACGCCCGCCACCTGTGAATTGGTGAAAATCCTGCTGTTGGACAGTGGTCGCTTGCAGGAAGAAGAAGCGGAGTTTGCCAACCGGCATGGCTTCTCGAAGCACAGCCCGGCGCTGCCGCTTTACACCGAGCAAGATGCTGAGCGAGCCCTGAAACTGTTGCGGCCCGTGGAATTGCACCACAGCGTTAAAATCCTCCCGGACATGACCCTCCTGTTTCGTGGCGCCGGGCATATTTTGGGAGCCGCCACAGTAGAAGTTAAAGCCGGCGGCCTGGCCCTGGTGTTTTCAGGAGATTTGGGACGTCCGGACGATCCATTGATGTTTGCTCCCGAAAAGGTCGAGGAGGCGGATTATCTGCTGGTGGAGTCTACCTACGGTGACCGTCAACATCCGGTCGAGGCGCCACAGGCGCAATTGGCCGACATCATCACCCGCACGGCACTGCGCCGAGGGATAACCCTTGTGCCATCCTTCGCGGTCGGGCGCGCTCAACTGCTGATGTATCACCTGTATCAGTTGAAGCGCAAAAGGGCGATTCCCGATATTCCAATCTACCTCAACAGTCCGATGGCCACCGACGTCACATTGTTGTACCAGCGCTTCCGGAACGAGCACAGATTATCCCTGGAAGACTGCGAGGGCATGTGCCATGTGGCGCAATTCGTCCACACGGTCGATGAGTCGAGAGCGCTTGATCAGCAACGCACCCCGGCGGTGATTATTGCGGCCAGTGGCATGGCGACAGGAGGGCGGGTGGTCCATCACCTCAAGGCACTGGCTCCCAATCCGAATAACACATTGTTAATGCCTGGCTTCCAGGCCGGTGGCACCCGTGGTGCGCAAATTGTTGCGGGCGTCTCTTCGGTGCGTATCCACGGCAAGGACGTGCCGATCCGCGCCGAAGTGGTACCGATGCAAACATTGTCCGCACACGCCGACGCTGATGAAATCATGCAGTGGCTGCGTGGGTTCAAACGACCGCCAAAACATACCTTTGTCGTCCATGGGGAACCTAACGCGTCGGATGTGCTGCGCCGGCGCATCAGTTTGGAGTTGGGGTGGTCGGTGTCGGTGCCGGAGTATCGCGACAACGTGGAACTCTCTAGCGATGACTTCATTGCAAGTTGATCAAGTGAATCCCAAAAGCCACCGCCGTTTGCAGCAGGATCGCCAGCAAGTCAAGAAGCTGGGACTCAGCTTGGCGGAGGTTGATTCAGATCAAACGGTATTTTTCAGTGAGCGCCATTGTTTTGATAAAGATGGTGAGAGATTCAGTCATGTCAAACCACAAGCTTTTCAGCCGGTGTCAGGCAATTCAGGGCTGGAGCAAGGCAACGGCACACAAATACCTGCACCGGACGGGCACCCTTTCGTGGAAACGCGAGGCAACCCTCTTGCTGTCGGTCTCGATGGCGTTGATGGCGGGCTACTCAACAGTGTTTAACTTCGCTTCTCACGCGATGCGGGATCTGGTCGACACTTGCACCTTGCGATTAGAGATCGAGTTTGCAAATGCTGAAATAGAGTCCCTTCCAGAAGCCCTGCCTCGGTCATTGTGCGAGTGCGTGGCACATTCGCTTCTCGACAAAAACGGCATGGTGCGCCTGGCCATGCTAAATAAACACCTGCTTGATCCGATGGCCCTGGAACCGGTGACGGGAAAGGACGAGGAGGCCTGCATCAACGCCCTGTGGCTGCCTGATATCGAACTGGCAAAGGGAGAGGCGATTTGAGCCGGCGAGCCATGCAGGCTGACACCGGGACGCAAGATGTGCGAGGTGAAGTGATCTTTCGCCTTGGCTTGCCTGAGAAGGAGCATCCCAGCGTACAGCGCTTGTCATGGGACGGGGCGGCGCTCGGTGTAAAGCAATGAATGAGCGGCGAGTCACGGCACCAGCACGATCGCACCGTTGAATTGACCACTGCGCAATAGCGCCAGTGCCTGATTCGCATCCTCAAGGGAAAACCGGGTGGTGTCGCAGTGCACGTGGGTGTGTTGAAGTTCTTTGAAGAACGCTGTGCCATCGTCGCGGGTCAGATTAGCCACCGATCGTACACTGCGCTCGCCCCATAGCAGCCGATAAGGAAAGGCCGGGATGTCACTCATATGGATGCCGGCGCAAATCACGCAGCCGCCCTTGACGGTGACGGCGAGCGCCAGCGGCACCAGCGCACCGGCCGGAGCAAAAATCAGGCTGGCATCGAGCAGGTGAGGGGGAGGCTGGTCCGACGAACCGGACCATTTCGCGCCCAGGGACAGGGCATACGCCTGTCCTTGCGTGTCATCCGGACGAGTGAAGGCGTACACCTCCTGACCGCGTCCCCGTGCGACTTGAATGGCCAGATGCGCTGCAGCGCCAAAGCCATAGAACCCGAGATGGCGGGCGCCTTGTGCCATTTGCAAAGCGCGAAAGCCAATTAGCCCGGCACACAGCAGCGGTGCCGCTTCAATATTGGAAAGGGCCTCAGGGATAGAAAAACAGAAGCGTTGATCGGCCACGACGTATTCGGCGTATCCACCGTCCAGATGGCATCCGGTGAACCGGGCCTGATCGCAAAGGTTTTCCCGCCCGGCCTGACAGAACGAGCACTCCCCACACGTCCAGCCAAGCCACGGAACGCCTACCCGTTGGCCGATGCGCTCGGGGTCTGCATGGCTGCCCACAGCGACAACTTCACCGACGATTTCATGCCCCGGCACCCGGGGCAGCACCGCTTGTGGCAATTCTCCGTCCACCAGGTGCAAATCCGTGCGGCAGACACCGCAGGCCAGGACTTTGATCAACAGTTGGTTGGCACTGGGTGCCGGGATGGGGCGGTCTTGCAATTGCAGCGGCTGACCGGACGAGTGTAAAACCATGGCGCGCATAGGATGACCGGGATCAACAGGCAGGAGGGCGATGGCAGCCGGCAATCAACTGCTTGAGGCCTTCTGGATTAAGGATTTTGACCTCACGGCCTGAAATTTCTACGAGTGCCTGATCCCGCAAATGTGCGATGCCTCGGCAAATGGTTTCCAGGCGCAGCCCCAGGTAGGAGCCGATTTCCTCGCGGCGCATTTTCAACACGAACTCCGTCGATGAATAGCCACGGGTTTTCAAACGTTGCGACAGGTTCAGCAGGAAGGCTGCCAGACGCTCGTCCGAGCTCATGTTGCCCAGCATCATCAGCATGTCGTGATCACGCACGATTTCCCGACTGAGGATTTTGTTGAAGCTGTGCTGCAGCGAAGGCAGCTCATGGGCAAGCTCTTCCAGGTGAGCAAAGTGGATAGGGCAGACCTCGCTGTCTTCAAGGGCAACGGCATTGCACGCATGCAGGTCTGTGCTGATAGCGTCCAGACCGAGCATTTCGCCGGGGATCTGGAACCCGGTGACTTGTTCGCGGCCATCGACCGACAAAAAGCTGGTCTTGAACGAGCCGATGCGTACCGCATAAAGCGAGCGCAACGGATCGCCTGCCCGGTAAAGCGCCGCGCCCTTTTTGACTTTGAAGCGTTGCACGATCAATGTGTCCAGACGCTCGACTTCCTGGCTGGTCATCCCGATGGGCAGGCACAACTCCATCACACTGCAGGTCAAGCACGCAGTTTTCAGGAAATGCACTTGCAAAGCGCGAATGTCTGGCATTGAGAGGTGACGTCAGTAGGAGTGACTCCCTAAGGATAGGCGTCGAGGAAATTTAGACTCACCGGATTTGCGGATCAACCGGTGTAATCGACGAATGGACCTGCCTTTGCACCCTTTACCCGGGTACCGACGTGGGAAATTGATGTAAATCAAGTCTTAAGCTTCCCAGACTCTCAGACTCGTTCAAAGCCTACCTGGAGCCTGGTCCTTCGGCGGAGAAGTTCATGAGCGATTTCCTGAATGCTGAGCAACTGAAGGGATTGGATGCTTATTGGCGGGCATCCAATTATCTGGCCGTCGGTCAGATTTACCTCAGAGGCAACCCGCTACTCAAACACCCCCTGACCCTGGCGCACATCAAGCCGCGTCTGCTGGGTCATTGGGGGACGACGCCGGGGCTCAACCTGATCTATACCCATCTCAATCATGTGATCAACCAGTACGACCTGAACATGCTGTTCATCGCCGGCCCCGGCCATGGTGGACCAGCGGTGGTCGCTCAGACGTACTTGGAGGGCACCTACACCGAATTTTGCCCCGCCGTGGAATGTAATGAAAACGGCCTGCTTCGCCTGTTTCGCCAGTTCTCCTGGCCTTACGGCATCTCCAGCCATGTCTCGGCACAGATACCGGGATCCATCCACGAAGGTGGCGAACTGGGCTATAGCCTGGCACACGCCTACGGCGCGGCGTTTGACAATCCGGATCTGATTGTCGCTTGTGTCATCGGTGACGGCGAAGCTGAAACCGGGACACTGGCGGCCAGTTGGCACTCCAACAAGTTTCTCAATCCGGCGCGCGATGGCGCGGTATTGCCCATCCTGCACCTCAATGGCTACAAAATCGCCAATCCCACCGTACTGTCCAGAATCAGTGAGGATGAGCTTTCGGCCCTGTTGTATGGCTATGGCTACGATCCGTACTTCGTGGAAGGTGATGAACCCATGCAGGTGCATCAGGCGCTGGCGCAAACACTGGACACGATGATTCTGAAAATTCGTGACATTCAGCTTGAGGCGCGTCGGCCGGGCCGATCCACACCGCCGCAACGGCCACTGTGGCCAATGCTGGTCTTGCGTACACCCAAAGGCTGGACCGGTCCGAAATTCGTCGATGGTCAGCGCGTCGAAGGTACGTGCCGCGCACATCAAGTGCCATTGGCCGACTTTAAGCAGCCGTTACATCTGCGCCAACTGGAGGAATGGCTCAACAGCTACCGGCCGGATGAGCTGTTTGATGAAAACGGTGCGTTGTTGCCTGAGATTACGGCACTGGCACCGACCGGACACCGGCGAATGAGCGCCAACCCCCATGCCAATGGCGGTGTGTTGCTGCGCCCCCTGGATGTGCCGCGATTCAGCGATTATGCCGTGAAGTTTGAAACACCTGGCAGCCTGCGCGTGGAGGCGACACGGGTGATGGGTACGTTTTTGCGCGATGTGATGAAAAACAACCTGACCGCCGGCAATTTTCGCCTGTTCGGCCCGGATGAAACCGCCTCGAACCGGCTCGATGCGGTGTATGAGGTCAGCGCCAAGGCGTGGATGGAGCCACTGGAACCGGACGACCTCAATATGGCCGCCGATGGTCGCGTGATGGAGATTCTCAGTGAGCAGGTCTGCGAGGGCTGGCTCGAGGGTTATCTGCTGACCGGACGTCATGGTCTGTTGTCCTGTTACGAAGCCTTTATCCATATCGTCGATTCGATGGTCAACCAGCATGCCAAATGGCTGAAGACCGCCGCCGACGTGCCATGGCGTCAACCCATTGCTTCGCTTAATTTTTTGCTGACATCCCACGTCTGGCGTCAGGACCACAACGGCTTTTCACATCAAGACCCGGGATTCATTGACCTGGTAGCCAATAAAAAGTCGGACATAGCGCGGATTTATTTGCCCCCCGATGCCAATTGCCTGCTGTCAGTGACGGACCACTGCCTCAGAAGCCGCGATTACATCAACGTCATTGTCGCGGGCAAACAGCTGGAATGGCAGTGGCTGGATATCGATGCAGCCACTGCGCATTGCCAGAAGGGTATCGGTCGGTGGGACTGGGCGTGCCGCAATGATGAGGATCCCGACGTGGTGATGGCCTGCGCCGGTGATGTGCCGACCCTGGAAACGCTAGCCGCTGTCACCTTGTTGCGGGAGTACGTGCCGGATTTGCGGGTGAGGGTGGTCAACGTTGTGGATCTGATGGTGCTGCAGCCGTCGTACCAGCATCCCCATGGCCTGCCGGACAGCGAGTTCGATGAATTATTTACGCGGGACAAACCGGTGATTTTTGCTTTCCACGGCTACCCGGCGTTGATTCACCGTTTGATCTACAAACGCACGAACCATGAGAATTTCCATGTGCGAGGCTTCAAGGAGGAGGGCGCCACGACCACCCCCTTCGACATGGCGGTGATCAACAATCTGGACCGTTATCAGCTGGCACTGGACGTCATTGAGCGTGTGCCTCGTCTGCAGGATCACATGCTGCTCGCCAGGGCGCGATATTGGTCGACGATGGAGCGGCACAAGCTTTATCTGATCGAGCATGGGCAGGACATGCCCGAGGTCTTGAACTGGCAATGGACGCAAGTGGAATGTTGACCGTCGTCAGTGACGCCGCTGCGTATTGAAATCGAGAGTGTCTACACACGTCGTCAGGACCGGGGCACGATTCACCGTGGCGGCTTTGAACGGCAGGATCGGTGGAAACTCTTCAGGCGTGAGCGTTTCTTTCTCCAGTAGCAGAAGTGCACCAGCGTCCAGATCTGCCCGACGACCTTCGAGCAAGGCCGTTGCCCGATGGTAGCCTTCGTCGAGCAGGGCACGAATCTCCAGGTCGACCTCCCTGGCTGTTTGTTCCGAATAATCTTTATCCATGGCGCTCGGCATGTGTTCGCCAAGAAAGGACGCGCTTTGCCGCTCCAGCACCGACTGGCCGAGCGTGGCACTCATGCCAAACCGGGTTATCAGCTGTCGGGCGATATCAGTGGCCCGCGCCAAGTCATCAGCCGCCCCGGTGGATATCTGACCAAACACGAGGTGTTCGGCGGCGCGTCCTGCCATGAGAACGACAATCCTGTCCTTGAGCATTTGGCAACTGATGAGGAAGCGGTCTTCGGTCGGTCGCTGCAGCGTATAGCCCAGTGAACCCACAGCGCGGGGCACGATTGAGACCTTATGGACCGGGTCCATGGCTGGCAGGCCGCTCGCCGCCAGGGCGTGCCCCATCTCATGAAACGCCACCACTCGACGTTCATCGGGGCGCAGCACGCTGCTTTTGCGTTCAACCCCGGCAACGATACGCTCTACGGCAGCCGTGAAGTCGTCCAGGTTGACCGCATCAGCACCGCGACGTGTCGCCACGATGGCGGCTTCATTGACCAGGTTGGCCAGATCGGCGCCGGTAAAACCCGTGGTGATGTCAGCAATGCGGTCGTTGTCGAGGTCCGGCGAGACCGTTATTTTTTGCAGATGGACCTTGAGTATTGCCTGACGACCTTTTCGGTCCGGGCGGTCGATCAGCACCTGGCGGTCGATTCGTCCAGCACGCAGCAGTGCCGGGTCCAGAATCTCCGGTCGATTGGTCGCGGCCAGCAATACAACGCCCTCACGAGGGTCGAATCCATCGAGTTCGGACAGTAACTGATTGAGCGTTTGTTCTTTTTCGTCATTGCCACCAAAGGCACCGACGCCCCTCATCTTTCCCAGCGCATCCAGTTCATCGATGAAGATGATGCAGGGGGCGGCCTGACGTGCCTGTTCGAACAGATCGTGGACTCGAGCGGCCCCCACCCCAACGAACATTTCGACAAACTCAGATCCCGAGATCGAAAAAAACGGTACGCCGGCTTCACCGGCAATAGCTTTAGCCACCAAGGTTTTTCCGGTTCTGGGCGGCCCAACCAGCAGTGTGCCTTTAGGGATGTGCGCTCCCAGGCGCGCATATTTTGTCTTGTCTTTGAGGAACGAGACGATTTCCACCAACTCAGCCTTGGCTTCATCGATACCCGCCACATCGGCAAACGTGATGCCGGTATCGCGCTGGACGAATACCTTGGCCCTGGACTTTCCGATGCTCATCAGGCCACCGAAGCCTTGTTTTTCTGCCAGACCGCGGAACAGGAAATGCCAGATCACCATGATCAAAACGAAAGGCAGCAGCCATCCGAGTAATCCGATCAGGTGCGTATTTTCCTGTACGCCGGTAAACCCGACCCCCGAATGGGCGAGATCCGCCGCGAGTGCCGGATCTACTCGGACGGTTGAGAATTGAGTATGCCCATCAATGGGTACCTGCAGTTTGCCGCTGATCCTTTGCTGTTCCACTCGCAAATCGCTGATCTTTTGCTCGTTCAGCAGTTGCAAAAAGTCGCTGTATGGGATGGGCTGAACGACATGGCGTTCAACAAAAAGAAACTGCAGCAGACCAAACACGATGAAGGCGATCGCAAAGTAAGACAGGTTCCATTGTTGATTTTTCTTCATGGCCTTGGCTCGCGGAAAAGGCAGTGTGGAAGGGCACCCAGTGTCAGAAAAGCCCGGAGGAAACTGGATCTCTCCGGGCCATTGGTTCAAGCGATAAGCAAATGATCTTCCACCTTGTTTACGCCGGGTACCGACCAGGCGGCACGCTCCGCGATTTGACGCTCACGCCACAGATGCACCTTGCCTTCGAGTTTGACTACATTGCCTTCAACCTTGATATGAATCCCCTTGGCGTCAACTTCGGCATTGCGCTTGAGCGCTTCTTCGATGCGTTTTTGAATATCGCCCACGTCAACCCGGGGACGAAGCGTGAGACGGTTGTCCACGCCCACCACACCGGACAGTTTGCGCACGGCCCGCTCCACGATTTCCTTCTGGTACTGCCAGTCGACCTGACCTTCCAGGCTGACCCAGCCGTTTTCCACAATGACCTTGACGGCGCCCACGGGAAGATCGGAACTCCAGTCGATGATGTTCAGCGCACGATTGGCGATGGTGTCGTCCGCCGTGCCGGCTCCCTTGTCCAGTCGTACCTGAATTTCTTCGGCCAGTGCACGCACGCCTGTAACCGCCTTGACTGCTCGCTCGGCGCTGACTTTCTGAGCGTAGTTGGTGACGTGGCCGGTCAGGGTGACCACACCTTTGTCTACGGCGACGCCAATGTGGGCGGCATCAATGTCGGGCTGGAATTCGAGCTCTTCCAGAATGGTTTTTCGCAGGCTCAAGTCGTTCATGACGATGTCCTCGGTTGAAGGGCGGTATTTGCCCATTTCCCTTTTTTACGCCTGGGCACCGTCGGGGTATTGAGTTAAATCAATAAGGTGCCAACGTACGTGCCAGTCGGAAGAAGTAAGACGTTTCGCGGGTTTTGAGTCCATGCGCCTCTGCAAATCTTATCCCCGCCTATCGTATGTCCTGCGCCGACGTAACTGCTTGAATAGAGTTTGACGTGCAAGTGTTTACGAGTAGCGACAGCGTCTGATTCAGCGGTATCGAACAGCCTTGATACCGATGATGTTAACAATATAAATCCCCCGGTCAGTGTACCTGCCGGGGGCGAGTTGTCTGGTTCAACCGGCTTTGATCGGTACGACTTTGTCCGCTTTCATGGCTTCCGGCTTTTTCGGCAGCGAGAGGCTCAGCACGCCTTTGCTGAAGCTCGCCTCGATCTTATCGGCATCGACGCCTTTGGGAAGGTTGAAAACCCGCTCGAAGGAACCATAGTGACGCTCGCTGAGGTAGTAGCCTTTACGTTTTTCTTCCTTGTCTTCTTTCTTTTCCCCTTTGATGATCAGGCTGCCATTGGACAGTTTGACCTCAATATTTTTCTCATCCATGCCGGGCAGTTCGGCCGTGATTTCGAAACTCTTGTCTTTTTCGGTGATGTCCACGGCAGGCAGACTGTGACCGATGTGTTCTCGCCGCCAGAGCGGATCGACATCAAACAAGCCACGGCCAAAGGGTGACAGGCTTGAATGGTGATTGAAGTCTTCGAACAGGTGATCGACGTGTTGCCGGAGTTGTTCCAGAGGGCGCCAAAGATCAGTGACCACTGAATGCTCACGGGCTTTATCGTCGTGAGTCACGGGCATTTTTTTCGCGGAATTGCTCATGTTTACATTCCTCTTAGATGAAGGTGGCTGCCGGCATCACATCTGTCGATCCACTTTGAAAGAACAGAGCGAAGGCCCAAGGGCTGCACCTTGTAATTGCGTGGTCATGGCACTCTGCGCCTGACGCGAGGTGTGCAGGCATCGAATCTGATGACGCAACGACTGTCTCTAATTTCTCCTGAACGACCCAAGCGTGTTTGATTTAAATCAGAAAGAGGGCACACACCTGTTTTTTCCATATGCCGCCTTCACTCGGCTTGTGTTCAACTTCAATCAATGAGCCCCATCGGACACGTCAGGCATTCCAGACCTAAGCTCTGCAGAGGCGTCGCTGACTTGAGTCGTTGATGTCACCCTCACGTTCAAGCCACCGGCGGTATGTGCAACGCCAATCGTTTTTTCAGGTACTCGCTTCGATGCTCAGTAAATGGCCAGACCCAGCGCTGTTGTTGCTCACCGCCTTGACGTTGCTGGTGGGGGGCGCTGCGCACCTTGGGCAGAAACCTGACTGGGCATCACTATGCTGGGCTGCAGGAAGCGTGGTGATGGCGGTGATCCTGCTCGTCGAGTTTGCCCGGCGACTGGCTCGAGGGGAGGCAGGTGTCGACTTGATCGCATTGCTGTCGATAGTCGCTGCGCTGCTGTTCCAGCAGACATTGGTCGCGGCGGTGATCGCCTTGATGCTGGCATCCGGGCGGACGTTGGAATTTTTCACCACACAGCGCGCCGAACGCGAACTGCGAGCCCTCGTCGACCGCGCGCCACGGACGGCCTGGTTGCAGGAGGAGGGCGGCTTACGCCAGATCCCTGTCGAGCAAATCCAGCCACATCAAACAATTCTGGTACGGCTGGGAGAGGTCGTGCCAGTCGACGGCTGCCTTCTGAGTGCGGCAGCCATACTGGACGAGTCGGCACTGAGCGGGGAGTCGTTACCGGTCACCCATCAGGAGGGAGAGTTACTGCCCAGTGGGGTATCCAATGTGGGTGCACCCTTCCTGCTCGCGGCCACAAGAACGTCAGCGCAAAGCACCTATGCCGGCATTGTCCGGCTGGCCGAGGCCGCGCGCCGTTCGCGTGCTCCTTTTGTGCGATTGGCTGACCGCTATGCGTTGTATTTCATACCGCTGACGTTGCTGATTGCCGCAGTGGCCTGGCAAGTGAGTGGTGATCCCTTGCGAGCATTGGCGGTGCTGGTGGTGGCTACACCTTGCCCGTTGATCCTGGCGGTACCCATTTCCATCATGTCTGGCATTTCGAGGGCGGCACGGCGCGGGATCCTGATCAAGGATGGCGCGACGCTGGAAGCACTGGCCGGGGTAAAACAGGTATTTCTCGACAAGACCGGCACGCTGACCAGCGGCCATGCCCGCCTGCAGTCGATAGAGATCAATGGACTCGGCGATCCGCAACGCCTGCTAGGCCTGGCGGCTTCGCTGGCGCAAGCCTCGACTCATCCCATCTCCCAGGCCATTGTCGAAGCGGCGCATCAGCGCCAATTGCCCCTCTGCGTGCCGCAGGACGTAGAGGAAAACCCGGGCTCGGGGCTTTGTGGGCGCGTCGATGGCGTGCAGGTGCGTTTCGGTACGTTGTCTTTTGCTGATGACGACAACCCTGCAACCGAATGGGCCTCAGCCATGCTGCGCCACATGGATTACCTGGCGTGCAGCGGAAGCTTCATTGACGTGGATGGAAAACTCGCCGGCCTGCTCGTTTTCTCGGACAACGTTCGGCGCGAAACCCCGCAGACTTTGCGTCGACTGCGCAACAGAGGTATCGAAAAGATCGTCATGCTCACCGGCGATCGGCTGGAAACCGCGCAGATGATTGCGCTGTCTGCCGGGATTGATGAACTGCGTGCCGGGTTGACCCCAGAAGAAAAAGTGCGTGCTGTTGAGCAAGGTTGCCTGCGTGCCAGCACGCTGATGGTTGGCGACGGCATCAACGACGCTCCCGCACTGGCAGCGGCCAACGTCGGTGTGGCCATGGGGGCCGGCGGTGCCACTGCTTCTGCGCAAGCCGCTGGAATTGTGCCACTGGTGGACCTCAAGGTTGAGCTCAACGGCCAGTCGCAAAGTAAACAGGGGTTGGGCGACATCATCTTCGGACCGGCGCTGGGCTTTCATCACAGCGAAAAGCTGCACAGCATTGTCGCCCTGGATTTTATTGCGCCATCAGGTGACTACGATCGCGGAGACCTGGCCAATATCGGGCGCAATTATTGGGTGGTTGAACCGGTGGTGGCGGTGTCCTATATCGACCCGAACGGGCTCAACGTCGATGTGAAAACCATGTATGACTTCAACCTGCGCAATAAGGCTACCGACTACCGTTCGGGCCAGGAGCTGCATGCAGATTATGCAGTGGGTTGGGGCTTGGGTAATGGCTGGGTAGTCGGTGTGGGCGGTTACATACTCCAACAGACCACAGACGACCGGCAAGACGGTGATCGTGTCGAAGACAATAAAGGGAGGACGATAGCGATCGGCCCTTCTGTGAAATACACGAGCGAAAAGGGCTGGTTTTTAACAGCCAAGTGGGAGCAGGAGACCCAGGTTCGTAACCGTGCAGAAGGTAATGCGTACAGGGTGAAGCTGACGATCCCTTTTTGATCAGTTCTTAGGTTTTTAAGGACTTTTGACGGCGGGGAGCCCGATACCCACTACAGTTTCGAACTTCAACGTCGGGTGCGCCAGCACTACTCCACCATCGGCCCCGGGTATAAGCGAGACATGGACAAAATTGATTGCCCCAAAATGCAAGGGCCGGGCTGGGGCCGATAACTTCATCAGCTGGATGTTTTGATCCTGCTTGTCAAACTGGAGGCAACAGACACCGGTTTCTATCAACTCCCCAGCGATAGAGCCTGCGGAACCCGATAAGATTATGTCTTGAACGTTTGAATCCATCTAATTGCGCGATTAAATTTTGATGATCCCAAGGAAAGTGACGGGCGAGGTTGGTACCTGATAAATAGGCAAGAGACCTTACAAACATGAACGCTGTCTGGGGAGCATACTTTTCCAGCGCGTATGCCATAAAGCCTTTAGCTATTTCATTAAACTCTGGAGTTAAGTCAAGCTCGGCCCAATCAATTTTCAGTGCGACCCCACCGTCGTACCATGTCCACACATTCAACCGGGTATTTGACATAGCGTGGCTGGTCATTGGTACGTGTTCGAATGGCAACTTGGGCCGGGCCCTGAAACACATAAGCAGCTAAAGAGAAGGCGGGTGAAGGGTGACCTCGACCGGCGGATTTAGACAAGCAAACCTCCTTAATTTTCACGGCGGGTCCAGGCTGCCGAGGCTCGTTCGGCGTTATGACGATTGGCCGACTCTGCTAGATAACGACTCGCATAGCGTCGTGGAATGGTCGAGGCATCGGACCAGCCGCATACCCGCCGGAGTTCATCCGTAGCCCGCTCCAAATCATTACCGCGTGTTTCGACCAGATAGGCCAAGAAACGGTCTGCGAAGGTGTGGCGAAAGTCATGCGCAGAGAGTGTAGGCAACAACCCAGGATGAGCCAGTTCAATGGTCAGAAATAGCCGATCTAGGACGTTAGACAGTGCGCGAATCGACAACGGGCGGCCTCGGTCAGAGATGAACAAATAGCGATACAGCAATTTCATCGATTTTCCATCACGCAATGGGCGACGCTCGCTCTGGATATAGCGCTCGTAGACCTCATACAACTGTGTGGAGATACCTACAGTCCGCCCGTGTGTTTTCAGTGCAGGCTCTTCAGCGTGCGGGTCACTTGGGTCATGTTCGCGGTCATTGATGCTGAGATAAGCATGCTGAGAACCCTGATTGATGTCCGTGGCGTAGAGCTTCAGAAGCTCTACGCGGCGAATACCAGTCTCCAGCAGCAATTTAATCATTAGCCAATTGCGCAACTGCAGTCGTTCCGGAAACGGATTCTCCGCAGCGCCCGGGACAATCAATTTGCGAATGATCTGGAGTTGCGTATCTGTCAGGCTGCGGTAACGAGTGCGGTCGGGACGAACATTGATGATATGGCTCTCAAAGCGCCGCTCAATGACGTCGGCGACATCTGCAAATACAACTTCGATGTGAGCCAGGGTGGTTGAGTTATGACGGGCGCGCGGATGTAACGAGTGACGCACCAGGACAGGAACTGTTTCAGCAACCGCAGGTACTGGTCACGGGTACGCGGATCGATCTGCGGAAAGCTACCGTTTCAGCTTTGCCGATTCGCGCGACCAGATTGTCCGCTTGACGGCCGCTTTGGAGCCAGATGGCGTAGCCGTCTAGTAAAGACAGAATCGCCTCAAACTGGCAGGCCAAGATGGCCTCATCGATATCCAGATCTCGGCTTCTGGCATAGGCATAGAAAGCCTGGATAGCACGTAGGTGCGCTGCGGTAGTGTTAAATGCACGATGCCTGAGCTTGAGCTGGACATAGATGAACGGAACGAGCTTGGGCAACGGCGCCGCATCTCCGGTCTGCACGAGCAGCGGTACACGCTGACCAGAAGCGTAACGGCACTGAATCAGCTTCATCGGCAGCCACCTCATACAATGACGCGCCATGAACACGAAGTACATGGCCCGTTGAGAGAGTGGACGGCAGAACCGGGTTTGTCGAATCAGTGCCTTAAGAGTCTCATGAACATTTCTAACATAGCATCTGGTTTAACATAATATACATTATGCGCAACATGATATTTCAGAAGCAGGCTCGTTGCACAGGGATTTCAACGCTCTAATCGTCCCAAGGAATACTCATCGAATTGCCAGCGTATCAATCAACTGCAGTTGTTCTGAAAATTGCTCTACCAGTTTTTGTTGGCTGACGATTTCCATATCGGCAAAAATCAAGCCCTGGCGAAATGGCTTCGCTGGCCAGACCGAATCCTGATGAGCCCGTCATCAGCCGATGACGCTTTCCAGATTCCGCCAGCTATGTGCATTTGCAAACTCCACCCGGCAACAACGTCGTTGCGTTTTCAATGTGCCGGCTGGGAAAATCAGTGAGTACTCGATGGCGTCACCCAAATGGTAGTAATGCATCACGCCTGACTGGTTGGGGGAAAATGTCCTGTGGGCGAATCTTCAGCCATCCGCAATATCGTGAGCCGTCCCTGTTGGTCGGTATGGCTTGATTGTCGGAGCGAAACGTCGATGGTATTCGCTGCATCTGGCGTAGTGTCAGTTCGAGCGCCACGATCAATTGTCCGGCTGAGTCCGTCGCACACTCCTAACGTTTTTTTGGCTTGTATTTACGTGTTTTCGCCGACAATCGGCGATTAACTCGACTAAACAGGCATTTAGCGTAGTTATAAAATTCATCCCTTCCACGCTCAGTTCGGATCCAGCAACCCGCCGCTCCAGTTGCGTGAAACACAGCTACCGGTGAATTTGGCCACTACCGCGCCTTGCGGGATCAGGCGATCGCGATAACGCGTGACCATGCGCCCGGTTTGTTCGGCCAACAAGACGACTTGCGAAGACGGATCTCCCGGCCGGCGCAGGATTCGCGCAAACCGCTGGCCTTGCTCCACGACATCACCCAGTTCTTTTTCAAAGATCAGTACGCCCGATTGTGGCGCGAGAATGGTCTCCATCTGCGCCATGTCCCTGACCTCAACAGGCCATTCGGCCAGTGCGGTCACTTCGTCGATAATTCCGTAGCCACACAGCCAGGCGTACAGGCCATCGGCGTCTTGCGTGGCGTACCGGTCGTTGACGTCGCCCTGCCCTCGCAGCTCCAGGGTAGCGGCCATACGACCGTGCGTCGTACCTTCGCGCAACCACGGTGCGATGACGGTTTCTTCGAATGAGCCATCGCCGCCATTGTCCCAGATGATTGCCACGTCCATCTTCATCGCTGTCGCCAGTTCGTGACCTCGGGGCCAGAAACTGCGATGCACGTAGAGATAGGGAAGTGCTTCGTCATCGGTATGCAGATCAAGCACCACGTCTGCCGACGCGGCCAGTTCTACCAGTTTCTTTTGCCATTGCTGGACATTCGTAGCCGGTTGTTCCATCGCGGCTGATTGATCGAAGCCCCGGTTGAAATTATGGCCGGTAGCATCGTGAAAGCGCCCCAGAATCCGACCTTGGCGAAACTGGCCGATGCCCAGGGGATTGGCCTGTGGCACCACGGTCACGCTGCCCTTCAGTCGGCTCTCGGCCTCGGCCACTGCAAGTCGTTGCATCAATACGTGCAAGACCAGCATTCCGGCAATTTCATCGGCATGCACCCCAGCCTGCAAGTGCACCTTCGGCCCGGTATTGTCGCCTTCGAAACGCCAGGCACCGACCTGCACCGCGTCACCATTGTTGTTAAGAACGCTGAATGAAACGTCCTGCGCCATGCCCTTCCCCTCTGTCATGAACGTATTTTTTCAGCCTGGTCAACGGGTTCCACATCTGCCGCTGCTGGATAAAGGGGTTGCGACACGGAGCATTCAGCACCGACGACGTCCTGTGAGGGATGCCGGCCGAAAATCATCGCCAGGGTGCCACTGACCGCGATCAAACCGGCGCCGATCATCAACGACACATCCATCAGCGTGCCCCAGATCAGGCTCGACAGCAGGAACGCCCAGATCAATCCCGTGTACTCGAAGGGTGCCAATACCGTCGCGGTGGCGCGCTGGAAACTGGCGAACAGCAGGAACTGGCCGATGCCGCCCAACAGGCCCGCTCCCAGCATGCCTAGCCAGGCCGGGGTCGGCGCTGGCGTATGGGTCCAGGGCAATGCCACCGCCATGCAAATGACGAACACCACGTTGGTGATCAGCATCTGCTCCAGCACCGAGGTCTGGTCATCCACCTGGCGCAGCTGGATATAGGTGAATGCCCAGCACATCGCCGCCAACAGCGTCAGCACAATCGGCAGCGGATCGGCCAGATTGTTGGGGCGACAAGCAATCACCACGCCGACAAAACCGATGAGCAAGGTAAACCACTGCCAACCGCTGACGCGTTCCTTGAGTATCGTAGTCGCCAGCACCGTGACCATGATCGGCGCCGAAAAATACAACGTGGTCATTTCCGCGAGCGTCAGGTCCCGGGCTGCCGTGTAATACAGCAGCCACGCAGCGATCGACAGCAACCCGCGCACGACCAGCAAGCGGCGACTGGACGACTGCCACGCACGGCGCACCAGCGACAAACGCCCGATCAGCAAGCACGCAACCGCAACCACCAAGGCTCGCCAGAACAAAATGCTGACCACCGAATAGTCGGCCACCAGCCACTTGATGCCGGCGTCCTGCAACGACAGGAACGCGTAGCCCAAAGTGCACAGGCCGATGCCTTGCAGCGAGCGGTCAACCAACGGTTTGTTCATCATGCGGACCTGCGTACCGGCGTTCCCCGGCGCTCGAAAAAGGCAAACAAGGCTTCGATCAGGAACGTCAGACAGACGTAGACACCGGCCACCAGCAGCAACGGTTCGTAGACTTGCAGGGTTTGCGCCCGAACCACGTTGGCCGCCCCCAGCAGATCGATGACCGCGATGGTCGAGGCCAGCGCCGTGGACTTGAGCAGCATCACGGTTTCCCCGGCCAGGGTCGGCAACAGCAAACGCAAGGCCCGCGGCAGCCGCACGCGCAACAGTGCCTGGCGAGCCGTCATGCCAAACGCCGAGGCTGCTTCCATCTCACCCTTCGGGACGGCCAACAGACCGCCGCGGATCACTTCGCCGACATAGGCGCCAACCGACACCACCAGGGCAAACACGATGTACCAGTAACCATCGCGCAGGTACGGCCAGAGAAAACTGCCGCGAATCAGCGGGAACTGCGCAAACAGGCTGCCGAGTCCGTAGTAGAAGATGTAAATCTGAATCAGCAGCGGCGTGCCGCGGGTCACGCTGGTGTAAAACAGGCTGACCCTGGCGATCACTGTGTTCTTCGAGATTCGCGCCAGCGCTACCAAAATCGCCAGCAAGAAACCCAGCACACTGGCAATCAACAGAATCATGAGGGTCGTTTGCAGCCCCCTGATCAACAGCGATGCGTATTCAACTGTCCACGCTGGAATCATTTCATTTACTCAGCCGGTTTAGTCAACAAGAGGCATCCAGCGACGAATACGCCGCTCCAACCGTCCCGACAGGTAGTTCGACACCAGCGTCACCGCGTAATACAACGCCGCGGCCGTGAGGTAGAACAACAGATAGTGACGCGTCGAACCCGCCGCTTGCTTGGCGGTGTACAGCAACTCGTTGGTGCCGACCACGCTGATCAGGGCGCTGTCCTTGATCAGGTTGATCCACAGGTTGGCCATCCCCGCCATTGCGTAAGGGGCCATGATTGGCAACGTGACACGCCGGAACAGGCCAAAACCGTGCAAGCCGAAGGCTTTGCCTGCTTCGATCTGGCCATAGGGAATCGCCTGGATCGCCGCACGGAAAATCTCCGAGGCGTAGGCACCCTGCACCAGTCCCAGCACCACGATCGCCGCCAACGGGCCGCTGACATTGACCACCTCGTAACCCAGCGAGGTCATCAGCGAGTTGAGCAGCATCGAACCCATGTAGTACAGCAACAGAATCAGCAACAGCTCCGGCACCGCGCGGAACAATGTGGTGTAACCGCGAGCCAGTGCTGCAATCGGTTTCGGCGCACCCAACTTGAGGCAGGCCACCAGCAAGCCGATCCCCAGCCCGAGCACGAATGCTCCGGCCGAGATCTGCAGGGTCATCCAGAGCCCCTTGAGCAGCGCCCCGCCCCACCCTTGCTCGCTGAAATTGATCAAATCGAACATTGCAGGCATTTCAGTCTCCCGTAACAACCGTGAACGCACCGCATAGCCTTTGTGGGAGCTGGCTTGCCAGCGAAGGCGGTACGTCAGGCACACCGCGTCGCGTCAATCGCCGGCAAGCCAGCTCCCACAGGGTTCTATATGCGCCCGGTTGGTCAGAACGTCGGCTTCACGCTTGTACCGAAGTAGCGCTGGGACAAGTCGTCATAGTCCTTGCTCGCCAGCAACTCCTGGATCGCCTTGTCGAGTTTGCTCTTGAGCTCGGTGTCGTCCTTGCGCAGACCGGCGCCCACGCCTTTGCCGAAGATCGGGTCGTATGGCACCGCGCCGAGGTAGGCCAGGTCTTTGGCATCCGGGGTCTTGACGAAAGCAGCCATGGCCGTGCCGTCGGCCATCATCAGGTCGATGCGGCCAGCGAGCAGGTCGGCGTTCACCGAGTCCTGGGTGTCGTAGTACTTCACGTCAGCAATTTTTTCGTAGTAGGTCTTCAGGTAGCTCGCACTGACTGTCGAGTTCTGCACGCCGATGGTTTTTCCTTTGAGGTCATCCGGGTACTTTTTGACGACGGCGTCCTTCGGCCCCACCACCGCGACCACCGAGTCGTAATAGGCTTTGCTGAATGCGATCTGTTTTTCGCGCTCTTCGGTCACCGACATCGAGGAGAAAATCACGTCGATTTTCTTCGCCAACAACGATGGAATGATCCCGTCCCACGCCACTTCCTTGATCTCGCACTCGGCCTTCATTTCGCTGCACAGCTTGTGAATCAAGTCGACCTCAAAACCTTTCCATTCACCGTTGGCCTGTTTTTCGGTGTACGGCGGATAAGGTTCCGCGGCGACTGCAAAGCGAATGGGCTGTGCCTGAGCTGCGCTCATGCCGGCCAGCAATACGCAGGCGGCGCCAGTCAACCAGTGTGCAAAACGTCGATTTCCCATGGTGTTTTCCCGTCTTTTTATGTGGCGTTAGCGAGTTTGATGAGCGTTGACGAACTGCCGGCAACGCTCGCTGCGTGGGTGTACGAACACTTCGTCCGGCGAACCGGTTTCCTCGATCAGGCCTTGATGCAAGAAGGCGACTTTGGAAGAGACATCGCGTGCGAAGGCCATTTCATGGGTCACCAGGATCATGGTCCGGCCTTCTTCGGCGAGGGAGCGGATCACCCGCAGCACTTCCCCGACCAATTCCGGGTCGAGTGCCGAGGTAGGTTCATCGAACAGCATGACCTTGGGCCGCATGGCCAAGGCCCGGGCGATGGCCACCCGTTGTTGCTGTCCCCCGGAAAGGAACGCCGGGTACTCGTTGCGCTTGGCCGCCAGCCCTACGCGTTCGAGCAAGGCTTCGGCGCGTTCGGTGGCCTCCGCTTTGCTTTCGCGCAGGACTTGGGTCGGCGCTTCGATGAGGTTCTCCAGCACCGTACGATGGGGCCAGAGGTTGAAATTCTGGAACACCATGCCCAGGCTGGACCGAATGCGCACCAGTTGCCTGGCGTCGCAAATGAGCGGCGCGCCGGGGCGGGTGTGATTGAGGTGAATGCTTTCGCCGTCCACCAGAATGCGCCCCTGGTCCGGCACTTCGAGCATGTTGATGCAACGCAGCAAGGTACTTTTGCCCGAGCCGCTGGCGCCAATCAGTGAAATCACTTCCCCTTCACGGGCGGTCAGGGACACGCCTTTGAGCACTTCGATATTGCCGAAGCGCTTGTGCAGTTTCTCGACCTCGATCATGGTCCGCGCCGCGACGGGTTCGACCTTTGCCTCGGTCGCGACACACGTGATCACGGGTCGCGGCGCTTCGCCCTTCAATACCAGGACGAAATCCCGAATGCGCTGGCAAGCCTCGGCCAGCCGCTCTTCAGCCAAAGTGAAGGACAGGCGCACAAAGCCTTGGGCCGGTTCGCCGAAAGCCGCCGCGTCCAGCACCGATACCCTCGCCTCCCGCAACAGGCGCCAGGCAAATTCCAGCGAAGTCAGGCCAGTGCCACGCACGTCCACCAGCACGAACATGCCGGCATCGGGTTTGAGCACTGAAATGCCCGGGCAATCGGACAGCCCGTTCACCACCAGATCACGGCGGCGGCGATAGATGTCGCGCATGCCGTGGGTCACTTCAGCGTGGGCCTCGACAGCCTTGAGCGCGGCTTCCATGACGAACCCCGGCAAGCCGTAGAGCATGCTCAGGACCAGGGTTTCGGCATGCGCGATCAGGGCGGGGTCGGCAACGATCCAGCCGATCCGCCAACCGGTCATGGCGTGGGATTTCGACAGGCTGCCAATGACCACGCAACGCTCGGCCATGCCCGGCAGCGCTGCCAGGCTCAGGTGCTCGCGTTCGAAAGCCAGGCTCTCGTAGACCTCATCGACGACCACCCACAGGTCATGAGCGATCGCCAGGTCTGCGATGGCTTGCAGCTCTTCGCGATTGAGCATCACGCCGGTGGGATTGTTGGGGTTGGACAGGAAAATCGCCCGGGTTCGTGGAGTAATGGCTTTTGCCAATACGGCAGCGTCGAGACGGAAATCATCCATCGCCGAGCACGGTACCCGCACCAGGGTGGCGCCAGAAGCCTTGAGCGTAGCTTCGTAGGTCACGTACATCGGATCGAGGGCAATCACTTCGTCCCCCGCACTGAGCAGGCACATCGAGGTGACGAACAAGGCGTTCTGCGCACCGGCCACGGTGATCACATTTGCCGCCTGCAACTGACGCCCGAACAGATTGCCGTAGCGCGCGGCGATGACTTCGCGCAACGCCTGGCGGCCGGCGATTTCGGTGTAGTGGGTATCCCCTTCGCGCAACGCCTGGATGGCGGCATCGGTAATGAAATCGGGGGTTGGGAAATCCGGGTCGCCGACACTGAGAATGATCACATCCTCACCATTGCGGCGGGCTTCGAACGCCGCATTGTGAATATCCCAGGCAGCGACACCTTGACCTGAGATCCGCTCAACAAAAGGTGAAAACCGCATGCCAGTGCCTCGTTCAAATAGAAGAAACGCAAGCCCGCAACCAGCCGGGAAAGAAGGTGGAACGAACATAGACCAGGCTGAACACTCGTTCAACAGAAAAGTCGTGGCGGTTCGCGTTCAGCGTAAACAGGTCGTTTTTGCGACAGTGGTGGCGTTTTTACGCCGCGTGACGTTGAAACACAGCGGCAGGCGCCCGGGCGTCTATGCTGCTGTGATGTTCTTGGTCGGAAAACGCGTAATGCATTCAGGTACCCTCCAGCTGCTGCTGTCTGCCGTGCTTGTCCTTGGCGGTTGCGTGCGGTTGGGGCCGGACTTTCAATCGCCCGGCGAAACGTGGATCGATCACTGGAACACCCCGGCCCTTGAGCACGCCAGCCAACGTGCAGTGAATCCGGACATCCGCCAGTGGTGGCAAGTGTTCGCCGACCCGGCGCTGGACCAGTTGATTGCCGAATCCGATGCGCACAACGCCAGCCTGAAGATCGCCGGGTTGCGCGTCATGGAAGCTCGCGCACAATTGGGCATTGCCCAAAGCGGTCTCTATCCGCAACTGCAGCAGGTCAGCGTTGACAGCCTTTACGTCAACCGGCGGCAGTCCGGCGGCAATAACCCTGTCGACAGCCATTTCTGGCAGCACAGCGCCGGCTTCGATGTGGGCTGGGAATTGGATTTCTGGGGCCGTTTCAGCCGCGCCATCGAGTCTTCCGATGCCAGTTACTTCGCTGCCGAAGCCAATTATGAAGATGCGCTGGTATTGCTCCGGGCTCAGGTTGCCGATACCTATTTTTCCCTGCGCACTACCGAAGCGCGTTTGCGTGTGGCTCGGGAAAACGCCCGCCAGCAACAGCGCAATTACGAGATCACGGAAAAACTGTTCATGAGTGGCCAGACGGCTGAACTCGACTTGCAACAAGCCAAGACCCAATACCTGGGCACCTTGAGCACAATCCCCGTTCTTGAGGATCAGATCGGTCGAATCCGCAATGCCCTGGCGGTGTTGATTGGTCGTCCACCCGGGGCGCTGCCGCTGATGGCCGAGAACACTGGGTTGATTCCGTTGGTGGACCGTGCGGTGCTGCAGGACGTCCCGGCCAATCTGCTGCTGCGTCGCCCGGACATACGCGCCGCAGAACTGAATGTCGCCGCCCAATCGGCATTGATCGGCGTGGCCGAAACCGATTTCTACCCGTCGTTGACGTTGCTGGGCAGTATCGTCTGGTCTGCCGATACCTTGAGCGGGACATCCCGCAGTCTCGACCTGATTGGCGGCCCAAGCCTGCGTTGGAACGTGTTCGACTATGGCCGTATCAGCAACAACGTGCGCGTGCAGGATGCGCGGTTGCAGCAATTGATCGAGGCCTACCGCGACAAAGTCCGCCAGGCCGCGCGCGAGGCCGATGATGCGGCCAATGGACTGGTTCGCGCATTGCAGCGCGAACGCATCCTGCGTGAGGCCGAAGGCGCGGCCAAACGTTCATTGGAGCTGGCCAACGCGCTGTATCGCGAAGGCTATTCGGACTTCCAGCGCGTACTCGATGCACAGCGCGCACTGCTCGAACTCCAGGACAGTTACCTGCTCAGTCGCGGCGATGCCGTGAGCAACGTGATTGCCCTGTACAAGGCACTCGGCGGCGGTTGGTACAGCGCCCAAGCCAGAGTCGACTCCACGACGCGCAAGCAGATGGAGCAACGCACGGACTGGGGCGACTTGCTGACTGATCCCTCTGCCGACCTTCCCGTATCCCCTTTGCCCGACCAGGTGAAAAACCATGAGTGAAGCCGCGCCCGTGACGCCCGACGCGCCCTCCCCGCCGCCCGCCGAACCGGCTGCCGACCCGACTGGCAAAGGCATCAAGTGGGTTTTGTTGCTGATCGTCCTGAGCCTTGCGTGGTACCTGCTGGCAGACCGATTCACGCCCTATACGCAACAGGCACGGGTCGGTGCGTTCGTGATTCCGGTGGCGGCGGAAGTCGCGGGGCGGGTAACCCGCGTCAATGTGCGCAACAACCAGGACGTCAAGGCCGGGGAAGTGATTTTCGAGATCGATCCGCAGCCGTATCAGATTGCCGTCGACCGTGCCCGCGCCGACCTCGAATCCACCCGCCGGCAGATCGGCGCCAGTACCGCCGGCATTGCTTCGGCCCAGGCCAGCTTGCGTGCGGCGCAAGCCAACGAGCTCAAGGCGCGCCAGGACAATCAGCGCTTGGAAGGGTTGTATCGAGAGGACCCGGGAACCATTTCCGTGCGTTTGCTGGAAGTTTCCCGCGCCAACCGCGAAGCGGCGGTCAGCCAGGTGGCCGCCGCCCGCGCCGAGGTCCAGCGCGCCCGTGAAACGGAGGGTGGCAGCGCGGAAGACAACGCCCTGCTGCGTAGCGCCGCGACGGCATTGTCAAAAGCTGAACTGGATCTTTCCAACACGCAGATCCGCGCCCGTTCGGCCGGTTTGATCACTGACCTGCGCACCGATGTCGGCCAATTCGCCGCAGCCGGCAACCCGGTCATGACCCTGATAGCCATCCACGATGTATGGATCAGCGCCGACATGACTGAAAACAACCTCGGTCTGGTCAAGCCCGAAAACCCGGTGTCGATTGTGCTCGATGCCCTGCCCGGTGAAGTGTTCGAGGGGCGCATACGCAGCATCGGTTACGGCGTCAGCGTTGGCCAACCCGCCGCGCCCGGCAGCCTGCCGACCGTGCAGAACAGCCGCGACTGGCTGCGTCCCGCGCAACGCTTCCCGGTGATCATCGAGTTTTCCCCTGACGCCCTGGCGAAGCTGCGTGACAACCGCGGCATCCGCGCTGGCGGCCAGGCGGAAGTCATGGCTTTTCCCTCTGAAGATAATCTGCTGAACCCGCTGGGTCGGGTGTTCCTGCGGCTGATGAGTTGGCTGTCGTATGTTTACTAGCGCACAGCGCACGCCCAGGGCTCAGCGTGCATTGCGCCTGGCCACTGGCACGTCGGTATGCCTGGCCGCCAGTTTTGGCCTGGCACTGCCGATCCCTTTTTTAGCCCCGGTGCTCTGTGCACTGCTGCTCGCTTCCGCCAATCGGCCGCTACCGTTCAAGACAGCAGTGGTATTGGCGCTGGCTGCAATGCTGACCACCGGCACCGGCCTGTTGTTGATCCCGGTACTGCGTTACTACCCCAACACCGGGGTGCTGTTGATCGGCCTGTGCCTGTTCCTGGTTTTTCGCTTCGGCTTGCGGGGCGGCAATAACCTGATCGTCACGTTTCTGGTGATTTGCCTGACCCTGATTTCCTCGGCGGGTGTTGCCGATTTTGGCCTGGCAGTCATGGTCATCACGGCCATGGTCTCGGGACTGCTTCTGGCAGTGATCGTCGGCATGTTCAGTCACTGGCTGTTCCCCGAACCGGTCAACGCACCGGCTCAGCCCCCTTCCCCAACCCTCCCGACGAGCGAAGTGGACCGAATCGCCTTGCGCGCCACCTTGATCGTGGTTCCGGCATTCCTGCTCGCTTTGATTGATCCGGCAAGTTACCTGCCCATCGTCCTCAAGGCGGTCAACCTGGGGCAACAGAGTTCGACGACCTCGGCGCGAAACGCCGCACGCGAGCTGATCGGATCGACCCTGCTCGGGGGGCTGTTGGCCGTGATGTTCTGGTGGGCGCTCAGCCTGTTCGCCCACTTGTGGATGTTCTTCTTGTGGATGCTGTTGTTCGCCCTGATCGTCGCGCGCAAGCTCTACGGGTTGAAATCGGGCCGCTTTAGCCCGGGATTCTGGCTCAACAGCCTGCTGACCCTGATCATCCTGCTGGGCCAATCTGTTCAGGACAGTGCAGAAGGCAAGGACGTACAGACCGCATTTGCCGTGCGCATGGCGCTGTTCATCGGCGTAACGCTGTATGCGTGCTTGATGGTTCATTTACTTGAACAGCGGCAAAAACCAACCCGAGCGGATGCCGCCACTGCTCCATAGCAACCGGCGATTCTCAGGGATTGACTTGATAACCCTTGCCTTGCAGGCAACTGGTATAAGCCGTCGCCGTGTTCGCGGTGTTGGTCTTCTCCTGCGCGCGTCGCTCCTGACGCTGGCGCGAGCCACCGACCACGGCACCGGCCGCTGCGGTTTCCTTGGCGCGGTTCTGGCGGTAATCCTGTTTGGTGTCGTCGTCGACGCGATCATAAAACTCGTCGTGCTGCCGCCCGCGCACCTGCGCACCCGCAGCCCCGGCAGCCGCACCGGCCACGGCGCCCTTGACCCGACCTCCGGAGGGCGTCGATGAGGTCGACGCCGTCTGGCTGGCGGCAATGTTATTGCACTCGGTGATATCCATTTGAGTCTGCTGCGAACTCTGGCCTTTCAACGGCGTCACCGTCTGCGCCCATCCCTGGACACTGAAAAAACACAAGGCAACGCACAGGCCGATCGGTGACAAGCGTTTCATGTTGACCTCCGACAGGAGTCGGGCTGGGTGAAGTAGAAACAGTGTAGTTCACCCCCCGGCCCGCTCCTGCCCCGGACGTTGAACGGTCAGCGAGGCATCGACGGATTCAGTTGCTCGTCAACGGATAGAGCCGTTCGTCAAACTGCGCCAGTTTCGGAAACACCAGCGGCTGCTCATCATTCAAATGCTGCAACCTCTGCCCGTAATCAGCCAGAAACTGCTGGCGAGCCTCTTCGCTGATATACGGCACATGCCACGCCACGAACGGCTGCAGCACATCGAAACCCACATAAGCCAGGGTGCCGCGCAGGATCGGCCGCAACATGTCCTCCAGCGGTCCGTGAATGGCGCCATCACCGAACATGTGTTCACGCCCGCCAAGGGTCACCGCCACCAGCGCTTTCTTGCCTGCCAAACCACCCTGATCGTAGAAACGCTTGCCGCCGTAACAAATGCCCGACACCAGCACCCGGTCGATCCAGCCTTTGAGCATGGCCGGGGCGGAGAACCAGAAGATCGGGAAGTTGAGGATCAGCAGGTCGGCCCACAGCAGTTTGTCCAGCTCGGCCTGGATGTCCGGCGCCAGGGACTGGCTTTTCACGCCCAGGCGTTGTTCCAGGGCGTAGACCAGGTATTGCGGGTTTTCCCGCGACGAGAAGTCAGCGTCGCTGGCCACTGGGTTCCAGTTCATTTTGTACAGGTCGCTGACCTGCACTTCATGGCCCTGGGCTTCGAGGGTGGCCAGCGCTTGATCACGCAGGGCGGCGGTGAAGGATTTTGGCTCCGGGTGAGCGTGGACGATCAATACTTTCATGGTGGTTCCTTAGACTTTTTCCAGCGTAGGGTTTGAATTCTTGGTGCGGCTCGCCAGCAAACGGTCGAGCCAGTCCGGGTCCATTTGCGGTTCGGAAGAAAACAGCAGTCCGGTGTAGTCCTCGTGCGGCGGCGTGAAGATCTGGCTGCGCGTGCCTTGGTCGACCACCCTGCCCCGCTGCATCACCAGCACGTGATCGGCAATCGCCCGCACGGTGGCAACGTCATGGGTGATGAACAGGTAGGCGACGCCGAGTTGTTGCTGAATGCGGTTGAGCAGCTTGAGCACACCTTCGGCCACCAATTGATCGAGGGCGGACGTCACTTCATCGCAGATGATCAATTGCGGATCGGCCGCCAATGCCCTGGCAATGCAGATCCGTTGCTTCTGCCCTCCGGACAACTCCCGGGGCTGGCGCTCCATGAAGGTCGCCGGGTCCAGTTCGATCATTTCCAGCAACTCGGCGACCCGTGCGCGCATCGCTTTGCCTTTGAGCCCCAGATAAAACGTCAGGGGCCGGCCGATGATGTCGACAATGCGCTGACGTGGATTCAGTGCGGTATCCGGGATCTGATAGATCATCTGGATGCGCCGCAGTTGCTCTTTGCTGCGCTGGCGAAAGTCCGCCGGCAGTGGCTGGCCGTCATACAGCACCTCGCCATAGGTGGGCGGCAGCAAACCGGTGATCAACCGAGCCGTAGAGCTTTTGCCGCTACCGGATTCGCCGATCACCGCCAGGGTCTGGCCGCGATACAGCTGCAACGAAACGTCATGCAGCACCGGTTGATGTCCGTAACTGGCGCAACTCTTACGCAGTTCAAGCAGCGGCTGTTCCTGCTGTGGACACGCCTTGGGGTCAGTGCGGAAACTGCGCACCGCCCACAACGATTTGGTGTAGTCCTCCTGCGGGTCGCCGAGCATCTTGCGGGTCACGGCCTCTTCCACCCGTTTGCCGTGACGCAGCACCATGATGCGGTCGGCCATTTGTGCGACCACCGCAAGATCGTGGCTGATGTAGATCGCCGCGCTGCCGTAGGTCTTCACCGCATCGCGTATCGCCGCGAGCACTTCGATCTGGGTGGTGACGTCCAGCGCGGTGGTCGGTTCGTCGAAGATGATCAGGTCCGGATGGCAAGCCATGGCCATGGCGGTCATCACGCGCTGCAACTGCCCACCCGACACTTGATGCGGATAGCGCTGGCCGATGGTTTCCGGACTGGGCAGACGCAGCACGCGATACAGCTCAATAGCTTCGGCCATGGCCTGATCTCGGCTCATACCCCCGTTTGTCACGGCGGTTTCAACGTGCTGGTCAATCAGCCGATGGGCAGGATTGAACGAGGCCGCCGCACTTTGCGCTACATAAGCGATGCGCAAACCGCGCAGCTTGCGCAGGGCTTCGGGTTTGGCCTTGAGCATGTCGATGCCGTCGAAATGCACCGAGCCTCCAGTGATCCGGCAGCCGTCACGGGTGTAGCCCATGGCCGCCAGCCCGAGGGTCGACTTACCCGCGCCGGACTCACCGATCAGTCCCAGGACCTCGCCGCGTTGCAACGTCAGGTCGATGCCCTTGATCAGCGGATGCCACGCGTCTTCGTAGTGACCTTCGATCTGCAGGTCGCGGATTTCCAGCAATGGTTTGGACGTCGTCATGTTCAGCACTCCTTTAGGCCGCTGGACTTGTGCAGCATCCAGTCGACGACGAAGTTGACGCTGACCGTGATCAACGCCACGGCCAGGGCGGGCAGCAGCGGGCTGATGTCGCCGAAGGTGATCAGCACGGCGTTGTCGCGCACCATGCTGCCCCAGTCGGCGGTGGGCGGTTGAATGCCCAGGCCGAGGAACGACAAGGCACTGATGAACAGGAACACGAAACAGAAGCGCAGGCCGAACTCGGCAATCAGTGGCGCTGCGGCATTGGGTAGCACTTCACGGGTCACCAGCCAGTACAGGCCTTCCCCCCGCAAGCGTGCGGCTTCGACGAAGTCTTGCACCACCACGTTCATCGCCACCGCCCGTGACAGGCGAAACACCCGGGTCGCATCCAGCAGGGCAATCACCAGCACCAGCGAGGTCGCCGTGGTGCCGACCACGCTGAGGATCAGCAAGGCGAAGATCAATTGCGGAATCGCCATCAGGATATCCACGACCCGCGACAAACCCTGATCGATCCAGCCACCCTTGATCGCTGCAACCAACCCGCACGAACCACCAAGCAAGAACGCCAGCAGCGTGGTCAGGAAGGCAATGCCCAGGGTGTTGCGGGCGCCGTAGACCAGACGGCTGAACATGTCACGCCCCAGGTTATCGGTGCCCAACAGGAACTGCCCGCCCCAGGGTGCGAAGCCCTCGCCCACGACCTGGGTTTCACCGAACGGTGCAAGCAGCGGCGCGAACAACGCCACGAGGATGTACAGCACAATCACCAGCAGCCCGAATTTCGCGCTCAGCGGCGCCCGGATCAATTGTTTGAACAGGTTCATGAACTACCCCTTCGGATGCATCAGGCGTGGATTGCTCGCGATCGACAGCACATCGGCGCTGGTGTTGAGCAGGATGTACGTCGCGGCAAAGATCAGGCTGCAGGCCTGTACCACCGGAATGTCGCGCTTGGCCACCGAGTCCACCAATAACTGACCGAGCCCCGGATAGACAAACACCACCTCGACCACCACCACACCGACCACCAGGTACGCCAGGTTCAACGCGACGACGTTGACGATCGGCGCCAGGGCGTTGGGCAAGGCATGGCGAAAGATGATCCGCGATTGGCTGATGCCCTTGAGCCGGGCCATTTCGATGTAGGGGCTGGCCAGCAAATTGATCAGGGATGCGCGAGTCATGCGCATCATCTGCGCGATCACCACCAGGCTCAGGGTCGCCACTGGCAGCACCGAACGTTCCAGCACTGTGCCGAGGGAGGCGTCCGGCGACAGGTTGGAGATGCTCGGGAACCAGTTGAGCTTGACCGCGAACAGCAGAATCAGGATGTAGGCGACGAAGAACTCGGGGAACGACACAGCGCTCAACGCCGAGGTATTGAGCAAGCGATCAAACCAGCTATTGCGATACAACGCCGCGAGCATGCCCAGCAGCAACGCCAGTGGCACCGATACCAGCGCCGCCAGCAATGCGAGGCTGAAGGTGTTGCCCAGGCGCGAACCGACCAGGTCAGCGATGGGTCGCTGGTTGGCCAGTGACACGCCGAGATCGCCCTGCAGCAATTGCCAGATCCAATGCCCGAAACGGGTCAGCGGCGGCAGGTCCAGGCCCAATTGCGCGCGGTAAGCCGCCACGGTTTCCGGAGTGGCGGACTGGCCGAGCATGGCTTGGGCGATGTCCCCCGGGAGCAGGCCGACAGCCAGGAAGATGATCACCGATACAGCGAACAGCGATAACAGGCCCAGGGCCAAACGTTGCCCCAACAGCTTGAAAATACTTCTCATCGTGCAGTTCCTTGAATTTGGGCACGCCTGTGAAGACTGCAAATGTCCGATGTGGGAGCTGGCTTGCCAGCGATAGCGGCAGGTCATGCAACATCAATGTTGACCGTGCCAACGCCATCGCTGGCAAGCCAGCTCCCACACGGGTTTTCATCGCATCGATTATTTCGTTATGCCTGCCACCACCGCTCGATCACCCGCAAGCCATCCAGTTCGCCATACGGCGCTGTCTGCCCGCCGTGCGCGACACGGTTGGATCGCGCTGCCACCGAACTGGCGAACAACGGCACAATCGCCCCGCCCTCATCGCGGCACAGGCCCTGCATTTCGTTGTACATCTCGCGGCGCAGCGGTTCGTTCATCTCGCCACGGGCGGCATTCAGCAGTTGATTGAATCGCGGGTTGTCCCAGTGGGTTTCGTTCCACGCTGCGCCTTTGGCGTAACCGATGCTGAACATGCGGTCGGCGGTCAGGCTGCTGTACCAGAACGAGGTGGTAAACGGCTGCTTCATCCACACGTTGGTGAAAAAGCCGTCGGCCGGTTCACGCACCACATCGATGTCGATCCCGGCTGCACGGGCCTGTTCCTTGAACAACACGGATGCGTCGACAGCGCCGGTATACGCCGCGTCGGAGGCTTGCAGGCGCACCTTGAGCGAATCCAGGCCGGCCTTTTTCAGGTAGAAGCGCGACTTATCCGGATCGTAGGTGCGCTGCTCCAGTGCGGTGTTGATGAAGCGGCTACCAGGCTGGATCGGATGGTCGTTGCCGACCAGGCCGTAGCCGTACAGCACCGAGGCCAACAAGGTTTCGCGGTTGATCGCATGCTTCATTGCCAGGCGCACGTCATTGTTCTGAAACACCTGGCTGTCGGTGAGCATCGGGAAGGTGTAGTGCTGCGCGCCTTTGGTTTCCTCGATCACCAGGTTCGGGTTGCGCTTGAGCAATGCCACGGTTTTCAAGTCGACCTTGTTGATCACGTCCACTTGCCCGGTGACCAGTGCGTTGATTCGCGCCGCGCCATCGCCAATCGCAATCAGCTCGGCGCCGGCGAAGTGTGCCCGCCCTGCCTTCCAGTAATCCGGGCTGCGTTCCAGGGTCATGCGCACGCCCGGTTCGAAATCCTTCAAACGATAACCGCCGGTACCGACAGCGGCCTGCCAGTCCGGCACGCCGTCCTTGCTCGGCATGATCACCAGATGGTAATCGGCAACCACGTAGGTGAAATCGGCGTTGCCTGATTTGAGTTCGAACACCACGCTGTCGCTGCCGTTGGCACTGACCTTGGCCACATCGCCCAGCACGGTTTTGGCCGCCGAGCTGGATTTTTCCCCGAGGTGATGCTGGATCGAGGCGACCACATCGTCGGCGGTCAGGGTCTTGCCATTGTGGAAGGTCACGCCCTGGCGCAATTTGAACGTCCAGACCCGTGCGTCCGGGCTCGAGGTCCAGCTTTCGGCCAGTTCGGGGATCGCCGTGCCGTCGACGGCAATCTCGGTCAGGGTGTTATAGATCGCCGAGAACCCGACGAAGGTGAAGGTATCGACCCAGGAGCCGGGGTCTTTCGAATCGGTGGTGCTGCCACCGGCCAGGCCCAGGCGCAATACACCACCGGGTTTCGGCGTCGCCTGCGCCGCCATGGCGCCAAACGGCAGGCCCATGGAGAACGCCCCGGCTACGGCAGCCGCCGCGGCGCTGTACCTCAAGAAGTCGCGACGCGGGAAGCTGAATTCATGGTTCGCTTGAGTAATCTTGTTTTTGTTATCGCTCATTGGATTGCCCCTGATCAAAAGCTAACGGAATACCCATTCAAAACAACGCAAAACACCGGACCAAGGCCCGGTGCGTACAACGTTTGAATCGCCAACGGTCACACCTGGATCGCCTTCACTTCGACAAATTCGTTCAGTCCTTCTTCCCCCCACTCCCGACCATTGCCCGATTGTTTGTAACCGCCGAACGGCGCCTGATAGTTGAACGCCGCGCCGTTGAGGAAGCATTGGCCCGCACGCATTTGCCGCCCCAGATGCAAGGCACGCTCGGCGCTGCCGGCCCACACGCCACTGGACAGGCCGAACGGCGAGTCGTTGGCGATCTGGATGGCTTGCGCTTCATCGGCATAGGGAATCAGGCACAGCACCGGGCCGAAGATTTCTTCCTGGGCGATGCGCATGCGGTTGTCGACATCGGCGAACAGCGTCGGGCTGACGTAGAAACCCCGTTCAAATGCTGACGGCGTATCACCACTGCACAACAGCCGCGCACCTTCCTGTTGCCCGACCTTGATGTAATCGAGCACGGTGCGACGTTGCCCCGCCGAACACATCGGCCCGAGAAAACTGTACGGGTCGAGCGGATCGCCCATTTTCAGGCTCAGGGTTTCGGCCAGCGCAAGCTCCAGCGCTTCGGCGTAGCGACTGGCTGGCAGCAGCATGCGGGTCAGAGCCGTGCAGGTTTGACCGGAGTTGATCATCACGTCCTGCACGCCATAACGAACCGCTGCGGCCAGGTCGGCGTCTTCGGCGATCAGCAGCGGCGACTTGCCACCCAGCTCCAGACACACCCGTTTCACTGAAGGCGCTGCCGCCTGTGCCACACGAACGCCTGCGCCGGTAGAACCGGTGAACGACACCATGTCGACATCCGGGTGCTTGGCCAGTGCTTCACCAACCTTCGAACCCGGCCCGCTGACCAGATTGAACACCCCGGCCGGCAGGCCAATGGCTTCGATCATTTGCGCCAGCAAAAACGCGTGCAGCGGCGTTTCCTGACTCGGCTTGACCACCACCGTGCAGCCAGCAGCCAGTGCCGGGGCCAGCTTGCCGATCAGTTGATGCAGCGGGTAATTCCATGGATTGATAAAGGCGCAGACACCGACCGCCTCGCGAATCACCAGCGAGTTGCCGACTTCGCGCACTTCGTCCATCAAGTGCGTCAGCTCGATGTACTGCTCAAGGCCGATGATCGGCCCGTCCACTTGCACCGAGCGGCACCATTGCACCGGCATGCCCAGTTCGGCGGTGATGACCGCGGCCATTTCGTCGGCGCGGTTGCGCAGTTGTTCGGCCAAGGCACGGAGGTATCCGGCGCGAACGCTGGCAGGTGTACGCGACCATGACGCGAAGGCTTTGCGCGCCGCGGCCACAGCGTTGTCGACATCGCGCTCATCGCCCAACGGCACGCTGCCGGCGACTTCCTCGGTGGCCGGGTTGATGACCTCGGCCACGCCTTGCCCCGAAGGTGTTTGCCAGCGGCCATCGATAAACAATGTCTTGTGGTTAAGCATCAACCTGGGCCTCCATCAGTTCCTGGGCACAACGGGCGATGCGCTGACAGGCATCGCGCAACGGTTCGGCGCCGACCACCAGGCCGAGACGAATATGCCCGGCCGCGCTCGGGCCGAAAGCTTCACCGGCCAGCACCGAAACGCCGTGGCGATCCAGCAAGCGATCGGCAAATGCCTGGGCACTGAGCCCGGTTTCGCGGATATCCACCATCACGAACATTCCGCCATCGGGCTTCAACGCCCGTACGCCGGGGCATCTGCCGAGGATGTCGCACACCAGGTCGCGGCGCTGGCGATAGGCCTCACGCATGGCGTGCAGCTCAGGCAAGTCACTGTCGAGCGCGATCACCGCGGCGTCTTGAATAAAGTCCGGCGAACCGTAGAGCATGCACAGCGCCAAGTTTTCCAGGTGCGCGGTCAGTGACGGCGGCGCCACCACCCAGCCGACGCGCCAGCCGGTCATGGCGTGGGATTTCGACAGGCTGTTGAGGGTCGCGGTGCGCTCGGCCATGCCCGGCAGACTCGCCGGGCTGACATGCTCGCCTTCAAACAGCAGTTCGCTGTAGACCTCATCGGAAATCAGCCACAGGTCATGGCCGATGCACAGCTCGGCCAGCGCTTGCCAGGTGCTGCGCGGCAAGCTTGCGCCCGACGGGTTGTGCGGGCTGTTGAGCGCCAACGCACGGGTACGCGGGGTGATGCGTGCGGCAACGTCTTCGGGCAACACGCGAAAGCCGTTCTCCGAACGCACGGGTACGGGCACTACCACGGCGCCACAGGCACCGAACACCGCTTCGTAAGTGACGTACATCGGTTCGGCGACGATCACTTCATCGCCTGGGTTCAGTACGCATTGGGCAACGGCGAACAGCGCACACTGCGCACCGGCCAGCACCGTGACCTGATCGGCAGAAACGCGTTGCCCGCTACGTTGCTGATGGCGCCTGGCGATGGCTTCACGCAGGGCACGCTTGCCGCGCACCTCGGCGTAGTGAGTGTTGCCGTTGAGCAAACTGTCGATGGCGCCCTGCACGATGGGCTGCGGCGTGTCGAAATCCGGGTCGCCCACGGACAGCAGCAGGATGTCTTCACCCTGCTCGCGCAGTGCCAAAGCGCGATAATGAATATCCCAGGCGGCAGCGCCGTCCCCGGCGATACGTTGAGTCAGATCGGAAAAGCGCATGGCTTCATATCCTTCAAATACAGATCAATGGGCGCAGGCATGCTTGAGTTCGATCAGGGTCACGCCGTTGCGCTTGAAGCCGTGGCGCAGGTCGGTTTGCAGCTCCGCCAGGCTTTGCGGCTGGGTCACGGTGCAACCGAATGCACGTGCGAGCGCGGCGAAGTCCGGGTTGCGCGGCAGCACGCCAATCGGCTCGATATCGAGGCCGAGCATGTCATCGCGGATCTGCCCCAATGCATCGTTATTCCAGAGCAACACCACCAGTGGGCTGTCCAGTTCCTCGACAGCGGTGGCCAGTTCCTGAGCGGTGTAGAGGAAACCGCCATCGCCCACCAGCACCAGACCGGGGCGCTGCGGTGCGCCAAACTTGGCGCCAATGCCGGCCGGCAGGCCGTAACCCAACGTCCCGTAACCGGTCGGGTGCAACCAGCTGCGAATGGCGAGACTGTCGAAGGCGTAGTTGCCGGTGTAGGCCAGTTGGGTCATGTCGGTGCTGACGAACGCGTTTTCCGGCAGCTCTGCAGCAATGCGCGCCAGAATCGATTGGTGAATCTGTTGCAGCGGACCATGGCTGGCCTTGACCGCTTCGCGTAGCGCGGCAACCGAGGCAATCGCTGCGCTGGCGTCACGTACGCTGGATGGCAGGCGCTCGAGCAAACCGCTGAGGGTTTGATGCGCATCGCCATGCAAAGCCACCGCGCACGGGTAGAAGTCGTTGAACTTGCGCGGGTCGATGTCCACGCGCAGCAGTTGAGCGTTGAGCGGCAGGCGTTCGCGCCAGAAATCGGTGTCGGCCATTTCGGTGCCGACCGCCAGCACCACGTCGGCTTCGGCAATCAGCTTCCAGCCGGGTTCTACGCACAGGGACGAACCGGCGTTCAACGCTGCGTTCGGTGGCAACAGGCCTTTGCCGGCGACGCTGGTGAACAACGGCGCCGCCAGTCGTGTGCTGATCTCCAGCAGTTGCTCGGCAGCATTCAAGGCACCGCCACCGGCGATGATCATCGGCCGTTTTGCGCCGTTGAGCCTGGCTGCTGCGTCATCAAGGGCGGTGGCACAAGCCGGGCCGCGGGTCGGACGCCGCACCACGTCATTGCTCCAGTCGCGGGTAATCGGCGCCGACAACACGTCCAGCGGCACCGAAATGTGTACCGGACGCGGGCGCTCGCTGTCGAACACCGCGTAGGCCCGGGCGATCAGTTCCGGCAGGTCTTCGGCGGTCAGTGCCACGGCGGAGAACGCAGTGATCGGCGCGGTCATCGCCCGTTGGTCCTGGCATTCGTGCAGGCTGCCCCACCCCTTGCCGAGACTGGCGCTGTGGTTGACGCTGGAAATCACCAGCATCGGAATCGAGTCGGCGTAAGCCTGGCCGATGCCGGTGGCGGCGTTGGTCACGCCGGGGCCGGTGATGACGAAGCACACGCCGGGCTTGCCGCTGACCCGGGCATAACCGTCAGCCATGAAACTGGCGCCCTGTTCGTGACGGGTCAAGACGTGGCGAATGCCGCTGCCCGGCAGGCCGCGATACAGTTCCAGGGTGTGAACGCCGGGAATGCCGAATACGGTATCGACGCCGTAATTGGCCAGCAGACGCACCAGCGCCTGGCCACCGGTCAAGGTTTTGCTTTGCATGTTCATGTCCTCACTCGTGGCCGAGGCGAATCAACGCATCGACTGCGGTCGTGCCATCGGCGCCGACCAACAATGGGTTCACATCGAGTTCCAGCAACTGCGAGGCGTTTTCGCAGGCGTAATCGGCGACCGCGCGAATCGCTGCCACCAACGCCTCCAGATCCGCCGCTTCACGGCCACGGAAACCTTGCAGCAACGGTGCGCTGCGCAGGCTGAGCACGGCATGGCGGATGGCGCCGTCGGTGGTTGGCAGCAACAGGCTGCGACTGTCCTTGAGCAATTCCACCAGAATGCCGCCCGCGCCAATCACCAGCGCCAGACCAAAGTCGTTTTCGCGCTTGATGCCGACAATCAACTCGGCCAACGGCGGTTTGGCCATGGGCTCCAGCAGCAGTTGATCGAACGGTACGCCCGGTGCATACGCGGCAATGTTCGAACGCATTTTTTCCAGAGCCGCGCTTAATGCGACGCCATCCTTGAGGTTCAGCGCCACGGCGCCGGCTTCAGTCTTGTGCGGCAACTGTGCGCTGACGGCTTTGAGTACCAGCGGATAGCCCAATGCTTCGGCGTCTTTCAACGCATTGGCCGGTGAGCTGAGAACACCGTTGGGTGTCGGCAGGCCGAAGACTCTTAACGCTTGTTTGGAATCCCATTCATTGAGCAATTCGCCTTCGCCTGTCAGCGCTTGCGGGCACAGCGGCACCAACGCCGATTCACCCAGCTCCAGCAAAGCCCGGCGATTGCGCTGGTAACCGGCAATGCGCCCCCACGCCGCGAGGCCATCCTCGACACCTTGCAACGCCGCCACGCCCTGGGCATGCAGACGAATGCGGGCGTGGGCCGGCAGTAACTCAGGGAACGCCGAAGTGACAAAACCGGTCTTGCCATGCCGTACCAGCGCCTTGCAGAACAGGTCCAGCAGCAGGTCGCATTCCTTGCGCTCGCCAGTGAACTCGGCCGGATAATCGAGCACCAGCATCGCCGCATCGGCTTCAGTACGCAGGGCACTGTCGAGCATGCGGTTCAAGGCTTCGCCGTCGCCCCAGATCGCCGTGGTGAAATCCAGCGGATTGACCAGGTTGGCGTAACTCGGCAGCACTTGGGCCAGTTCACCGACCTGGCCGTCATCGAGCTTTGGCAAGCCCAGATCGTTGCGTTCGGCGTAGTCGGCAATCAGCCCCGCATCACCGCCGGAGCACGCCAGCGCGATCACGCTGTTTCCCGCCGGCAAGTTGCCGCAGGCCGCGGCTTTCAGGGTTTCGACGAAACTCACCGGGCCACTGACGCGAATAACCCCAAGGCGATCGAACAGCGCGTCATACAGCGCATCGGAGCCGGACAGCGAACTGGTGTGACTCAGGGCCAGTTCGGCGCCGATCTGCGACACGCCGGTTTTCAAAGCGATGATCGGGATGCCCTTCTCCAGCGCCTTGTGCGCGGCGCGGGCGAAACCCGGGACGTTTTTCAGGCCTTCGAGGTGCAGGCCGATAGCAGTGACCCGCGGCTCGTCGAGTAACACGTCCATCAACTCAGCGACGCCCAGTTGCGCCTGATTGCCAACCGAAGCCATGTAGGCCACTGGCAGCGAGCGGTCGCTCATCGACAGGTTGTAAGCGAAGTTGCCGCTTTGGGTCAGCACCGCCACGCCCTTCTCCACCGCTTTGCCGCCGTGGGCCACCGGCCAGAGTGCGCAGCTGTGCAGATAGTCGAGCAGGCCGTAGCAGTTGGGGCCGAGCAAGGCCATGTCACCGGCGGCTTCGAGCAGTTGTTGTTGCAGCGCCTGGCCTTCGGCACCGGTTTCGGCAAAACCCGAGGCATAGCAAATCGCGCCGCCCGCACCGATGGCGGCGAGTTCAGCGATACAGGTCAGGGTCAAGTCGCGGTTGGTGGCGATGAATACCGCGTCAGGGCCGCAGGGCAAGTCAGCAATACTGCGTACGCAGGGCACGCCTTCAAGGCTGTCGTTCTGCGGATTGACCAGCCACATCTGCCCTTGGTAGCCACCTTCGGCGCAGCGCTTGAGGGCACGCGCCATACTGCGCCCGCCCACGAACGCCACATGCTGTGGCGCGAGCATGCGTTTGAGGTTGTCACGAATGGTTTGCGACATGGAAATTCTCCGGGCGGATCAGCGCAACAGTGGCCGCAGCAGTTCGCGGGAAATGATGTGGCGCTGGATTTCCGAAGTGCCTTCCCAGATCCGCTCGATCCGCGCGTTGCGCCAAATGCGCTCCACCGGACTCTCGTCCATCAGGCCCATGCCGCCAAAGATCTGCACCGCCTCGTCAGCCGCACGTCCGAGCACTTCGCTGGCGAACAATTTGGCCATGCCGGCCTCGCCATCGGTCATGGTGCCCTGGTCCATTTTCCACGCGGTGTGCAGGGTCAGCAGTTCGGCAGCGCGAATCTGCGTGGCCATGTCGGCCAACTTGAACGACACGCCCTGATAGGTGCCGATCGGCTGGCCGAATTGCTTGCGATCCGCCGCCCATTGCAACGAAACATCGAGTGCGCGCTGGGCCTGGCCGACACAGTTGGCCGCCACCATTACCCGCCCGGCAGTCAGCCAGGCGTTGGCCACTTCCCATCCCTTGCCGACTTCGCCCAGCACTTTGTTGGCAGGAACGCGGCAATCGTCGAAGAACATTTCGAAAGTGTGGTAACCACGGTTACTCACACATTTCGGTCCACGGCGAATGGTCATGCCCGGTGTGTTGCGGTCGACCAGGAACGAGGTCACGGCGTTACGCTTTTTACCGTTGTGTTCGTAGCTGTCGGTCACGGCGAACACGATGGCGAAATCGGCATGCCCGGCATGGCTGATGAAGTGTTTGCTGCCATTGAGGATGAAGTCATCGCCCTCGCGCACGGCGCGGGTCTTGATCGCATTGGCGTCGGAGCCGGCACCCGGCTCAGTGAGGGCGAAGCAATCGATTTTCTCGCCCTGGATGCACGGCAGCAGGTAATCGTTGATCTGCTCGCCGGTGCAAGCCATGAGGATTTTCGACGGTCGCGCAACGAACACATGCAGCGCCCAGGAGACTTTCGACAGTTCCCGCTCGATCAGCGCCTGGGACAGGTAATCAAGACCGCCACCGCCGACCTCTTCCGGCATGTTGAAAGCGTAGAAACCGGCCGCAATCGCCTTGCCGCGAATCTGTGCCGCCAGTTCCGGCGAAACCTCGTCGGCACGGTCGACTTCGGTCTCATAGGGCAGCAGCTCCTTCTCGACGAAGCTGCGTACCGAGTCCACCAACATTTCTTGTTCTTGGGTCAGTTGGAAATTCATGCTGCTACCTGTTGTTCGTGTGCTGATAAAGGGGGGCGAGGCTTAGCGGCCGATGAAGCGTGGCGGACGTTTATCCATGGCGGCGCGCAAGGCTTCGCCACCGTCTTCGCTGCGACCGCAAAGCAGTCCGGCGGCGAGTTCGGCTTGCAGTTGTTCGGGCAGGCTGCGCTCGGCGCCTTCACGGATGAGTTTTTTGGTCTGGGCGAAAGCGAATGTCGGCCCGGCCGCCAGCCGCGCGGCCAGCTCGCTGGCAACGGTCAGCAGTTGATCGTCGGCGCAGACTTCGCCGACCAGCCCGGCTGCAAGAGCACGGTCAGCGCCCCACAATTCGTCGAGAAACAGCAGGCGTTTGGCTTGTTCGCTGCCAATCAGGCGTGGCAAATGCCAACTGGCGCCGGCATCCGGCGAGTAGGCCATGCTGGTGTAGCCGGCCTTGAACCGCGCGGACTGCCCGGCGATGCGCAGATCGCAGCACAGGGTCAAATCCATCCCGGCGCCGACGGCGGTGCCGTTAATAGCGGCAATGGTGGGTTTTTCCAGGCTGTGCAGACGCGTCATCAAGGCGTGGGCGGTTTCGGTCCAGCCGTAGGTTTCCAATGCGCCGCGGGCTTCGGCGTCGGCCCACTCATCGAGGTCGGCGCCAGCACAGAAACTGCGACCGCTGCCAGTCAACACCACCACGCGCACCGCTGGATCGGTGTTGAAGCGATCGAGCAACGCCTGCAGGTTTTTCAGGGTCGGGATGTCCAGCGCGTTGCGCTGTGCGCTGCGATTGAGCGTGATCCAGGCAACGCCCGCTTCGACCTGGCTGAGCAGCGAATCATGAGTAGTCATGCGAATCCTCGAATTATTTTGATGAGTCTGAGGTGATGCGACTTGAAGCCATACTAAACGAGTGTTCAGCAAGGCGGCAATTGTTGGTGGAATGAGCTGTAACAAGCTCTATGAATCTCTAAAGCATTGGTTTTGTTGAATTGTTTCTGATGGCGCGAGCGCAAGCCGGTGGCGCTGTTACAACTTCGAACAACTCGCTACGGCCTCCCCAAAACCAATGTGGGAGCAAGCCTGCTGGCGATAGCGTCATCACATTCAACATCTCTGTTGACTGATGCTCCGCTATCGCCAGCAGGCTGGCTCCCACAGGGGATGTACGGATTGAAGGGATTACACCGTGGGCAAGCTCGGCGCCAACACGCCCTGGCGCTTGCGGTGAATCAGGAAGTACGCGCCGTAGCACAGCGCAATGAAACCAAAGCCCCAGTACAGCGATGGCCGTTGGGTTTCATCCAATGCGAGGAACACGAACAGCGAGCAGCACAGCGTGATGCACATCAGTGGCAGTACCGGGAACCACGGTGCGCGATATTTCAGATCGCTGAGTTTGCCGCCTTCGCGCAGGTAGGCCTTGCGGAATTTGTATTGCGCCAGCGCGATGACAATCCAGGTCACAGTGCCCGACATCCCGCTCACTGCCATCAACACCATGAACAAAGTGTCGGCCGCGATGAAGCTGGTCATCAGCGACACCAACGCGAAACACAAGGTGATACTCAAGGCGCGCAGCGGCACCCCGCGTTTGCTCAGTGGCGACAGGCTCTTGGGCGCCATTCCGGTTTTCGACATCGCCCACAGGATGCGCGTCGAGGCATACAGGCCAGAGTTGCCCACCGACAGGATCGCGGTGAGGATCACGAAGTTCATCAGGTCGGCGGCGTAAGGAATGCCGACCATGTCGAACACCTGCACGAATGGGCTTTCCATCAGCCCCGCTTGCTGCCACGGCACGATGGCGGACAGCACGATGATCGCCAGCACATAGAAAATCAGCACGCGGAACACCACGTTGCGCACCGCACGCGGGATGCTTTTTTCCGGCTGATCGGTTTCGCCGGCGGCCACGCCCATGATTTCGCAACCCTGGAAGGCGTAGACCACGGTCATCATCACCGCGAACACTGCCGACAAGCCGTTAGGGAACAACGAATCGCCAATCAGGTTGCTCGCCATCGGCGCCGGAGCACCGCTGCTCAGCGGCATCACCCCGAAGATCACCAGCACGCCAACCACGATAAAACCGAGAATCGCCGCCACCTTGATCCCCGAAAACCAATACTCGGCTTCACCGAACGCCCGGGTCGCCAGCGCGTTGATACCGAACAGCACCACCACGAACAGCGCCGACCAGTACCAGATCGGCACATCCGGAAACCAGCGTGTCATCAACATCCCGGCGGCCGTGAATTCAAGGCCGACGGTGGTCGCCCAGCTCATCCAGTACACCCAACCGATCATGAACCCGGTCGCCGGGCCGATGTATTTGGTGGCGTGGGTCTGGAACGATCCCGATACCGGCATCTGCACCGACAGTTCCCCCAGGCAGACCATCACCAGGTACATCAGGAAACCGGCCACCAGATACGCCAGAATCGCCCCCACCGGGCCACCCTGATTGATGGTCACGCCGGAGCCCATGAACAGCCCGGTGCCGATCACCCCGCCCAGGGACAGCATGAAGATGTGCCGGCTTTTCAGGGCGCGGGTCAGGTGAATGCCTTTGCGATCAGTATTTTCGTTCATGTCAGCACCCCAAGTCGGTGAGGTGCGCAGTGCATGACAGGACGTCAGGGCACGGGGAGAAATCAGCTTTACGGCCATTCATTATTATTATCTCCAATAAGCTTCGAAGACCGCGCTGCGGCGGTTGCGTCGATTATTGGAAAGCCATGTAAGCTCGCGTTGTACGTAAAGATCGAAGTTGTGAAAAGTCGTAACAAACTTGTACGTCAGCGCTGCAACAGCTGTTCCAGCGTGCCCAGCGCCCGTTGGCATTGCCCGTCGATCTGCTGTGCCAGCAGGCGCACGGCCGCCTCATCGTTGATGCGTGCGGCGTCCTCCAGCGAACGCAACGCATTGGCCAACGCACGAAACCCCAACGAATCGCAGCTTCCCGCCAGGCGATGAGCCAGGTGCGCGACTTCGGTCCCGTCTTCGGCGCCAATGGCTTCGCGCAACGCCTCACGATGCTGCAGGATCGATTCGCGCAGTACTGCCAGCAGCCCCTGCACTTTCTGTTCGCCCAGCAAGTCGCGATGGGTTTGCAGCAGCGGCCAGTCCATCGCGCTGTCTTCGTGCATCGGTGGCGGAGTCGATCGTTGCTCCCTCAGGGCTTTGCGCAGATTGTCCAGTTTCAACGGTTTGGCGAGCACCCCGTCCATGCCGGCATCGAGATAGCCGCGCACCAGTGCCGGTTGCACACTGGCGGTCAGGGCAAAAATACGTGCGGTGCGGTTCGGTCCGTCGAGGCTGCGCAGGCTTTTGCACAGTTCCACACCGCTCATGCCCGGCAGATGCACGTCCAACAGAATCAGGTCGAATGCCTGCGCAGCACATTGGCGCAGCGCCTGTTCGCCCTCTTCGGCCAGCCAGACCCGATGGCCGTCGCGCTCCAGCAAACCCGAAACCACTTCCCGATTGAGCGCCACGTCCTCCACCACCAGAACCTTCAACGCCGGCCCCGGCACGTCCACCGGCACCGGACTCGTCACGCCAACAGCAGGTTGCAGCGTCAGTTCAAACCAGAAACAACTGCCCCGCGCGACTTCACTGGTGACACCGATGCTCCCGCCCATCTGGTCCACCAGGTGTTTGCAGATCGCCAGTCCCAACCCGGTGCCGCCGAAACGCTGCGCCACTTCATCGCTGGCCTGGGTGAAACGCTCGAAGATCTTTGCCTGCATCGGCGGCGCGATGCCGATGCCGTTGTCGGTGACACTCACCCGCAAGCGATCTGCGCGAGTGCCTTCAGGCTGCGCGAGCAACGCCACGTCGACACTGACCTCGCCGTTCTCGGTGAACTTGATCGCGTTGGCCAACAGATTGCTCAAGACCTGGCGCAAGAACTGTTCGGCGCCGTGATAACGCTCGGCCACCCGCTGATCTATTCGACACTGCAGCACCGTGTCATTGGCCAACGCCTTCGGTTCCAGCAAGGTCAACACTTCGTCGAGCAATTGCCGAACCGAGAAATCCACCGGCTCCGGCAGGCTCGCGCCCTCCTCCAGTTTGGCGAAGAACAGCACTTCGTTAAGGATGGTCAGCAAACCTTCGCCGGCCTTGTGCAGTGCATCGAGCCGTTTGCCATCGCGCTCGTCCAGCCGGGCATCGCGCAGCAACTCAGCCATGCCGAGAATGCCGTTGAGCGGTGTGCGCAACTCATGGCTCATGGTCGCCAGGAACCGTGACTTGGCAAGGTTGGCCGCTTCGGCTTCATCCTTGGCGCGCATCAGGCTGGCGGTACGCCGCTCGACCATTTTCAACAATTCGTCGCGGTTGTCCTGCAAGGCCAGTCGATCGGATTCGCGGCGTTCGATGTCGCTGAGGATTGCCCGGCGCATGTCGTCGAGGGCGTGGGCGACTGTGTCGACTTCATCTTCGTTGGCGCTACGGCTCTTGCCCAGGCGCAGGGGTTCCTGCCACTGACCGGCGGCAATGCGCCGGGCAAATTCGGCCATGACCTGCAAGTGGCGGGTCACCAGGCGATAAAACAGGCCGGACAACGCCACCGCCAGGCCACACAGGAAGGCGCCCATCCACAACAGGCTGGTCAAGCCGCTGGCATACAGGCGCTGATACACCGCCCCCAGATCGGTGCTGACTTCCAGCTCACCCAGTTGGCGCAACGGGCCGGACGGTGGTTGATAGTCCAGTACAAAACGCTCGATACGCAGCGGCCCGATCGGACGCGGGTTGCCCTGCACCAGATCGAAATCGTTGCTGATCAGATGCACCCGTGCCACGTCGGAAAAGTCCACCAGCCCGCGCAATTGCACGTTCAACTGTTCCTGGTTCAGATCCCACAGGCTGCGCTCCAGGCTTGCCAGGTACCCGGCGCGGATCAGCTCCATGCGCGAATCGATCTCGCGCATCTCGCGCCGGTACTCGATATACAGCTGTACGCTACTGGCAAGCACGGTAAAGCACAGGCTGAACAACAGAATGAACAGCAGCAGACGCCGCAATAAACCACCGGATCTGCCGCGGATCATGGGGTGTTCGCCGGCAGATTGATCATGTCACGGTAGGTGACTTCGCTTTCATTGAGCAGGCGCTCGATGTCACCGGCATCGACCATGCGCTGCAGTTGCGCATCGATGTCCGCCATGCGCCCGGCCAGTGGCGAGCGGCGGGATACGGCGACCCGCAGATAATCGACGCTCAGGGCGGTGGGCAACGCGACGATGTCTTGCGCGCCGGCCAGGCTTTCGACGTAGAGCTGGCCGGTGCGGCGTTCCTGGGTGATGAAATCGATGCGCCCGCGAATCAGCTTGCCGAAGTTCTGGCGACTATCGGAGACCCACTCGATGTTGTTGTTTTGCGCGACCATGCGATCGAACTCCACGCCGTAGCTTTCGCCGAACAACAGCCCGCCCCGGTAATGCGCCAGGTCTTGCAGGTGTTCGAACTGCACCGGGTGCTGCCGGTTGACGAACAGCGCGACTTCTTCGCGCAGCACCGGGACAGTAGAAAACAGCATGCTTTGCTCGCGCTGCGCGGTGCTGTACGCCAGGACCACATCGACCCGGCCTTCGGCGGCATCGAGCAGGCAACGCTTCCAATTGCCCAGCACCACCACTTCAACCTCGTAGCCCAGTTGGCCGAACAGTTTTTTCACCACGCTCGGCGCCAGCCCACGGACGTGCTTGCCATCGCTCCAGGAAATCGGCGGGTACACCGGGTAATCGCAATAGCGCACCGTCTGCGCCGCGGACGTACTGCCCGCCACCAGTGCCAATATCAGGCAGAGCAGCCTGACTGCAGCCATCACGCCGCCAGGCTGGCAGTGAACAGATAACCGGCGCCGTGAATGGTGATGATCAACTGCGGTTCCGCCGGATCGTCATGCAACTTGCGGCGCAAACGCCCCACCAGCACGTCGATGGAACGGTCATTGGGCACCCATTCGCGGTTGCGGATCTGGTCCATCAACTGGTCGCGACTGAGCGTGTGACCGCTGTTGCGCAGGAACACGCTGAGCAACTGATACTCGCCGTGGGTCAGCAGGGTTTCACTGCCGGACGCATCGATCAGTCGGCGGCGGTCGGTGTCCAACGCCCAATCGGCGAACTGTTTGACCGGTTTGGACACAGCGGCCACCGGTGGCGGCGTCTGCGCGTGGCGGACCCGACGAATCAGGTTTTTCGCCCGGGATACCAGCTCACGTGGGTTGAGCGGTTTGATCACGTAGTCATCGGCGCCGCATTCGAGGCCGACGATGCGGTCGATTTCATCGTTGCGCCCGGTGATCAGGATGATGCCCACTTCCGAACGCACCCGCAGCTCGCGGGTCAGGGTCAGGCCGTCCTTGCCCGGCAGGCGAATATCAAGCATGACCAGGTCGACGCTCTGGCTGGCCAGAAAGGTTTCGGCCAGTTCCGCCGTGGCGGCGCTATGCACCTCATAGCCCTCCTGGGAAAGGTAGGCATGCAACAGTTCGCGAATCAGCGGATCGTCATCGACGACCAGTACCCGAGGAGTCATTGCTGGTGTCCTGCTTGTTTCTTATTAGAAGGGTGTTGCATCAGCGCCAGAGAGTAGCCACTGCTGAACGGGTGATCAACAGCTACTCGTCTGTATGCAGAAACGCTGGCGGCCACCGGCCTGCAAACCGTCGACCCAGGCTTCGCAAATCTGAATGCCTTGCTCCGGGGTAAAGGTGCCAGGGTTGAGGCCGGACTCCAGCCACAAGCCATCGAGCAATGCGCTGAGACTGATCGCCGCGAGATCGGCGTCAAAGTTTTCCCAGTTTTCTTCTTGTGCCAGTTCCATCAGCACCTTGCGCAGGATGCCGCGATACTCGCCGTAGGAGTGATCGTGGGCCTTGTTGATCGCCTCGGCGGTTTTCACCGCGCCCCAGAATGCCAGCCAGGCGTCGATCAGTTGCGGGTCGAGCAGTTCGGCGGAGAACGACCCACGGAAAAACGCCGACAGACGTTCGCGGGCATTGGGCGCCGCTTGCTCCATGGCGTCACGCAACAGGGTCATGACCCGGCCGGTGATCGCCATGTAGGCCTCGGCCACCAGTTCGTCCTTGCCGGAATAGTGATGGCTGATCAAGCCCACCGACACACCGGCCTCGGCGGAAATCTTGCGGATCGAGGCGCCCTGAAAGCCGTGGCGCTTGAGGCACGTCAACGTGGCCTCGATCAGGTTGGCCTTGCGCAACTCCGGTTCCATGCGGGAAAAACGGGCTTCCTGATTCATCGGCAACACGCTCCTGGATTCAATCATGGGGACTCGCGATTGGCCCGCGAGTTGAACGACTGTACAGCAAGAACAGGAAAAACCTCCAGTCAGTTACCAGCCTGAAAGACTTCGGAGCATGACCGGGCCCCATCGCTGGCAAGCCAGCTCCCACAGGGTTAGTGGGTGTACGCAAAATCTGTGCACACCAGAGAAACATTGTGGGTGTACGCAAAATTTGTGCACACCTGAAAACATTGTGGGAGCTGGCTTGCCAGCGATGAGGCCCGCCTCAACAGCCGAGAATCCAGATCAGTCCCGATAACCCGGCGCCACCCGCTCCAGCAACCGCAACATCGCCGCCCAGGCCAGTTGCATCGCATCCGGATCGCTCAGTTCGCCCTCTTCCAACGGCCGCCCCGGATCATTGAACTGGCGCTCGGTGTGCGCGCAGACTTCGGCGGATGGAAGTACCAGCTCACCGGCGGCCTGAGCAGCCAACTGAATCTCACAGGCCTTTTCCAGGTAATACATGCGTAAAAACGCCTGGCTGACGGTTTCACCGACAGTCAGCAAACCATGGTTACGCAGCATCAACACCGGCTTGTCGCCAAGGTCCTGCACCAAGCGCTGTTGCTCGCTCATGTCCAGCGCCACGCCTTCATATTCGTGATAAGCAACGCGGCCATAGAACTCCATGGAAATCTGGTTCACCGGCAACAAACCACACTTGAGTGCCGCCACCGCGCAGCCGGACCGGGTGTGGGTGTGCAATACGCATTGCGCATCTTCGCGGGCACCGTGAATCGCGCTGTGAATCACGAAACCGGCCGGGTTTACCGGGTACGGCGACGATTCGACGGCTCGGCCATCCAGACCGATCTTCACCAGATTCGACGCCGTGATCTCATCGAACATCAGCCCGTAGGGGTTGATCAGAAAATGATGGTCCGGCCCCGGAATGCGCACCGAGATGTGGGTGAAGATCAGGTCAGTCATGCGAAAGTGCGCGATCAGGCGATAACACGCGGCCAGTTCCTCGCGCAGTCGCTGTTCGATGGCGCTGCGCCCCGGGGCGGCAGTCAGATGGCTCGCGATCTCAATCATTTTTATGGTTCTCCAGGTTGATCGGCTGGGGCAGACAGTAAGGCTGGACGTGTTGAACGTCCAGTCGCTTTCCGTGCACCCAAGTAAAGAAATAGATTGATTTTTTACTACAGGTAAATTTCTATAGAAAAAAACAACATCAACTGACAATTTTGTAGGAGCGAGCCGCTCGCGATGGACGTCAACGATGACACCGTGAACCTGATACCCCGCGGCGTGTTTGAATCCATCGCGAGCAGGCTCGCTCCTACAAAGTCAGCCTGCCTGGAGTAGTCCGCACCATGCCGACACCTGCTTTCGCGCACCTGTTCGAACCCTTGCAGATCCGTGGCAAGCGCCTGAAAAACCGCATCATGTCCAGCGGTCATGACACGTCGATGCCCACCGACAACCTGGTCAACGAGCAACTGATCGCCTATCACCGGGCGCGTGCCGAAGGCGGTGTCGGGTTGATCGTGCTGCAAGTGGCCGGCGTGCATGACAGCGCGCGGTATACCTCCCATGTGCTGATGGCCACCGACGATGCCTGTATCGAGGGTTATCGCAAACTCGCGCAAACCTGCCACGCCCACGGCACCGTGGTGTTGTCCCAGGTGTTCCATCCGGGCCGGGAAATCATGGAGTCCAGCGACGGCTTGCTGGCGGTGGCCTACTCGGCCTCGGCGGTGCCCAACGAGCGCTTCCGGGTGATGCCACGAGCTCTGGACCAGGCGATGATCGACGAGATTGTCACCGGCTATGCCGCCGCCGCCCGCCGCTTGCATCAGGCCGGCATCGATGGCGTGGAAGTGGTCGCCAGCCACGGTTACCTGCCGGCGCAATTCATCAATCCCCGGGTCAACCGCCGAACCGATGGCTACAACGGCGAACTCGAACAGCGCCTGCGTTTTCTTCGCGAAGTCATCGCTGCGATACGCGCCGCCACTGACGAGCAGTTCATCATCGGCCTGCGCATCTCTGCCGATGAGCGCGATCCCGAAGGCCTGACCGAAGACGAATCCCTGGCCGCCGTGCAGTCGCTGCAAACTCAGCTCGATTACGTGCACATCGTCGCCGGCACCTCGGCGTCGCTGGGCGGTGCCGTGCACATCGTGCCGCCGATGGCGATCGAGGCGGCTTACCTGGCCAGGGAAGCCGGGACGTTCAAGGCCAGTCTGGCTATTGCGCTGTTCGTCACCGGGCGCATCAACCAGCCCCAGGAGGCCGAGCTGATTCTGGCTCGGGGCCAGGCCGATGTCTGCGGCATGACCCGGGCGTTGATTTGCGACCCGCAGATGCCCAACAAAACCGATACTGGCCGCGCTGAAGACGTGCGCGCGTGCATCGCTTGCAATCAGGCGTGTATCGGGCATTTCCACAAGGGCTTGCCGATCTCCTGCATCCAGCATCCGGAAACCGGTCGTGAGCTGATCTTTGGCGAACGGCAAACAGCTAAAACACGCAAACGGATCATGATCGCCGGTGGCGGCCCGGCCGGGATGAAAGCGGCCGCCGTCGCCGCACAACGTGGGCATGAAGTGACGCTGTACGAAGCCAGTCCGCAACTCGGTGGTCAGGTATTGCTCGCGCAATTGCTGCCACGGCGCAGCGAGTTCGGTGGGGCCAGCACCAACCTGCAACGGGAGATGGAATTGGCCGGTGTGCGCGTGGTGCGTAATACCCGCGTCAACCGCGCCTTGGTGGAGCAGGAAAAACCGGACATGGTGATCGTCGCCACCGGCGCCGAACCTTATTGGCCCATGTTCGAACGCGGTGGCGAATTGCAGGTGGTGGACGCCTGGCAAGTGCTGCGCGAAGAGGTGCAGATTGGCCGCTCGGTAGTGGTGGTCGACTGGCGCTGCGACTGGATCGGCCCCGGCATCGCCGAGCGCCTGACCCGCGCCGGGCATCAGGTGCAACTGGCGGTCAACGGCACTCATTGCGGGGAAAACCTGCCGTTGTATGTCCGCGATCAACTGGCCGGTGAATTGCACAAACTGGGCATCCCGATCATTCCGTACGCCCGGTTGTACGGTTGTGATGACAACACCGTGTATCTGCAACACACCGCCAGTGGTGAGCCGATGCTGCTGGAAAATATCGACACGCTGGTACTCTGCCAGGGCCATCAACCGGTCGACACGCTGGGTGCCGAACTGCAAGGTTTGGTGGAGTTTCGCCGTATCGGCGACTGCCTCGCGCCGCGAACGGCTGAAGAAGCGATTTATGAAGGTCTGAAAGTCGCGTGGGAGCTTTAAGCCTGTTTATACTCCGGGCCATCAACGGCTAACACCGACCCTGTAGGAGCGAGCCTGCTCGCGATAGCGTCACTGCATTCAACACTAAGTTGGCTGAGCCACCGCTATCGCGAGCAGGCTCGCTCCTACAGGGGTTTGCGCCACTCCTTCCGGTTCGGATTTGACCATGAGCAACAGCAACACCACACAGCCCGCAACCGGCGCCGCAGAGCCGCACTTTCTCGGCACGCGAATTCGCGGCCTGCGCAAACGTCGGGGCATGACCCTGGCAGCGTTGGCGCAACAGAGCGAACTGACCGCCGGCTACATCAGCCAGCTGGAACGCAACCTGGCCTATCCGTCGATCCCGGCGCTGTTCAATATTGCCCGCAGCCTCGGCGTGACCATCCAGTGGTTCTTCGCCAGCGAAGCCAATACCGCCCCCGAAGATGACGGCATCGTGGTGCGCAAGAACAGCCGACTGAGCGTGCATTACGAGGATGGCATCGTCGACCAGTTGCTCACGCCGCAACCCAATCAACAGCTGGAAATGCTCCACTCGCGTTTTCCGCCCGGCACCTACAGCCAGCAAAGCTACAGCCACGAAGGCGAGGAAGCCGGGTATGTGCTGTCGGGGCGCTTCGAGTTGTGGGTTGGCGAGCGCCATTTCCAGCTCTGTGAAGGCGACAGCTTCAGCTTTTCCAGCCGGGAACCGCACCGCTACGGCAACCCTGGTGAAGTCGATGCGGTAGTGATCTGGGTGATTACCCCGCCGACGTTTTAACGCCGGCCACGTCCAATGGGTTGAGTGGCACTTGCCCGCTTGAGCGTGTCGCTCGGCAACTCCTTGAACAGTGCACGGTAGCTGCTGGAAAACCGCCCCAAATGCCAGAACGACCAATGCATGGCCACTTCTGCCACGGTGGTTTGCGTCGGCGTGCGGCTGAGCAATTCACGGCGGGCACTGTTCAGGCGCCGCAGTCGCAGCCACTGGGTTGGCGCCATGCCCGTATAGGCCTTGAACGCATGCTGCAACTGGCGCAGTGAAACACCGGCAACCCGGGACAGCTCCAGCAGGTTGAGGTGTTCTTCCGGAGTGTCTGCTGCCCATTCCCCTACCCGCTTCATGATCGCCCGCTCTCCGGCCCGGCGCTGCAACGCGCCTTGATCGAGACAGACGCAGGCGTTGTCGAGAATAAACAGACAGTCATCCAGCAATTGCTGAGTCAGCGCTTCCCGGGTCGGCGGATCGAACGTCTGCGACAGCCGCGTCAGCGTGCTGCTCAGCCAACGGCAGAACAACGCGTTCTGCTGTGAGTTGAGCGGCGCCATGAACAACCCTTCGAGCCGGGCGACATCGAGGCGATTGCGTTGCACGAACTCCGGACCGAACACCACGGCGATTTCCTGGTAGTTCTCCGGGGTGATCCAGATGTTGCGGCTTTCACCATTCAACACGTACAGCGCGTTGTCACTGCGGTCGAAACAGAACGCCAGCGCCCCCTGCGGTGCACTGAAATTCTGCTCGACCCGGGTGTTCATGTGCTCTTCGTAGATCTCCACGCCCTGTAAATCCAGATAGCGCACCAGACCGGCGAAATGCCCCGGTGACATCTGTTGGTAATGCTGAGTCCAGCCCGGCGTGACACGGATTTGCTCGGCCACATCGACGGTGCTGAACGCTTGAACCTGGAGTGAATTGCCGTTTGTCATGGGTGACCTTGCGCACTCTTTTGGTGCGCTTTGTGCTGCTTAAAGTGGATAGATGGAACCGCGAGGCTCGCCCAAGATAGACGTCAACGCGCTACAGGGGAAGTGTCCGGCGGATGAAACCGGCCTCTCCTGGCGTTAATAAAACCAATAACGAGGTCTTTATGAATGTCCCTTTCGATCAGCTGTTCACTTGGCTGAAAGATCACAAGATTACCGAAGTCGAGTGCGTCGTCAGCGACCTGACCGGCATTGCACGCGGCAAAATTGCACCCACCAACAAGTTCCTACATGAGCGAGGCATGCGCCTGCCGGAAAGTGTGCTTTTGCAAACGGTAACCGGGGACTTTGTCGACGACGACATCTACTACGACCTGCTCGACCCCGCCGACATCGACATGGTCTGCAAGCCGGACGCCGATGCAGTCTACGTGGTGCCATGGGCCATCGAGCCTACCGCGATCGTGATCCACGACACCTTCGACAAGTTCGGCAACCCGATCGAACTGTCGCCGCGCAACGTGCTGAAGAAAGTCTTGCAGCTGTACACCGACAAAGGCTGGCGGCCGATTGTCGCACCGGAAATGGAGTTCTACCTGACCCAGCGCTGTGAAGACCCGGATTTGCCGCTCAAGGCACCGATGGGCCGTTCGGGTCGTGCTGAAAGCGGTCGTCAGTCGTTCTCCATTGATGCCGCCAACGAGTTCGACCCGCTGTTCGAAGACGTCTATGACTGGTGCGAATTGCAGGGCCTGGACCTCGATACGCTGATCCACGAAGACGGCCCGGCGCAGATGGAAATCAACTTCCGCCATGGCAATGCGCTGGACCTGGCCGACCAGATCACCGTGTTCAAGCGCACCATGCGTGAAGCGGCGCTCAAGCACAACGTGGCGGCGACCTTCATGGCCAAACCGGTCGGCGACGAGCCGGGCAGCGCCATGCACATTCACCAGAGCGTGGTGGATATCGCCACCGGCAAGCCGATCTTTGCCGACGCCGATGGCAACATGAGCGAGCTGTTCCTGCACCACATCGGCGGCTTGCAGAAATACATCCCGAAAGTGCTGCCGATGTTTGCGCCGAACGTCAACTCGTTCCGCCGCTTCCTGCCGGATACCTCGGCGCCAGTGAACGTCGAATGGGGCGAAGAAAACCGCACCGTCGGCCTGCGCGTACCGACCTCCAGCCCGGACGCCATGCGCGTGGAAAACCGCTTGCCGGGCGCCGATGCCAACCCGTACCTGGCCATCGCGGCCAGCTTGTTGTGCGGTTACCTGGGCATGGTCGAGCGCGTCGAACCGAGCGCCGCCGTCCAGGGTCGGGCTTATGAACGCCGTAACCTGCGTTTGCCGATCACCATCGAAGACGCCCTGACCAAAATGGAAGAGTGCGAAACCATCGGCCGTTACCTGGGCGACAAGTTCGTGCGCGGATACGTCGCGGTCAAACGCGCCGAGCACGAGAACTTCAAACGGGTGATCAGTTCGTGGGAGCGTGAGTTCCTGATGCTCAGCGTCTAACCAGTTCTCATGATCGTTGATCGTTCCCACGCTCTGCGTGGGAACACAGCCCGGGACGCTCCGCGTCCCTGCAACAGCCGAACGCGGAGCGTCCGTGGAGGCATTCCCACGCGGAACGTGGGAACGATCAACATTCCCCTGTGGGAGCTGGCTTGCCAGCGATAAATGATCGTTCCCACGCTCTGCGTGGGAACACAGCCCGGGACGCTCCGCGTCCCTGC
>NZ_RCNY01000056.1:1143-26017 GCF_004307635.1 Pseudomonas sp. Sample_22 | reverse complement strand
TGATCGTTCCCACGCTCTGCGTGGGAACACAGCCCGGGACGCTCCGCGTCCCTGCAACAGCCGAACGCGGAGCGTCCGTGGAGGCATTCCCACGCGGAACGTGGGAACGATCAACATTCCCCTGTGGGAGCTGGCTTGCCAGCGATGAGGCCGGCACATTCACCATCTTTGTCGACTGATGCGCCGCCATCGCGGGCAAGCCCGCTCCCACAGGGGCCATGAATCACCTGAACAATCCAATAATTCCAAGAAGGTATCGATATGCGTCTATTGAAATCCATGGTCCCGACCGCGCTCATGGTCCTGTTCAGCGCCGTGGCCCAGGCTCAGCCCCAGGTCAGCGTCTATAACTGGACCGACTACATCGGCGAAACCACCCTCGCCGACTTCCAGGCCAAAACCGGGATCAAGGTGATCTATGACGTCTTCGACTCCAACGAAACCCTGGAAGGCAAATTGCTCGCCGGGCGCACCGGCTATGACGTGGTGGTGCCGTCCAACCACTTCCTCGCTCGCCAGGTGAAGGCCGGAGCGTTCCTCAAACTGGACCGCGAACAACTGCCGAACTACCAGAACCTCGATCCGAAACTGCTGGCACTACTGGAGAAAAACGATCCGGGCAATGAGCATTCGGTGCCGTACCTGTGGGGCACCAACGGCATCGGCTACAACGTCGACAAGGTCAAGGCTGTGCTGGGCATCGACAGGATCGACTCCTGGGCCGTGCTGTTCGAACCGGAGAACATCAAGAAACTCAGCGCGTGCGGCGTGTCGATGATGGATTCGGCCGATGAAGTGTTCCCCGCCGTGCTGAACTACATGGGCATGGATCCGCGCAGCGAGAACCCCGAGGACTTCAAAAAAGCCGAAGCCAAGCTGCTGAGCATCCGTCCGTACATCACCTATTTTCATTCGTCCAAATATGTCTCTGACCTGGCCAACGGTGACATCTGCGTAGCCTTCGGCTACTCGGGCGATGTATTCCAGGCCGCCAACCGCGCCAAGGAAGCCAACAACGGCGTAAACATTGCCTATGCCATTCCCAAGGAGGGCGCCAACCTGTGGTTCGACCTGCTGGCGATTCCCGCCGATGCCAGCAACCCCAAAGAAGCCCACGCCTTCATCAACTACCTGCTCGACCCGCAAGTGATCGCCAAGGTCAGTGCCTCGGTCGGTTACGCCAACCCGAACCCGGCCGCCAAGCAGTACATGGACCCGGACCTGGTCAACAATCCCGAGGTTTACCCGCCTCAGGCGGTGCTCGACAAACTCTACATCTCCACCACCCCGCCGCAGTCGATCATGCGCCTGATGACCCGCTCCTGGAGCAAAGTGAAGTCGAACAAATGAACCAGTACACCCGCGAACATACTCACTCGTATTACGCCGCTTCGGCCCAGGGCATGGCGGATCGCCCTGAGCTGACGTCTGACCTGGTCGCCGACGTTTGCGTGATCGGCGCTGGTTTCACCGGTATCAACACCGCCATCGAACTGGCCCAACGCGGCCTTTCGGTGATTGTGCTGGAGGCGCGCCGGATTGGCTGGGGTGCCAGCGGACGCAATGGCGGGCAATTGATCCGCGGCATCGGCCACGATGTCAGTGGCTTCGCCAAACATATCGGTGCCGAAGGCGTGCGTTATCTGGAGCACGCCGGGACGGAGTCGGTGCAAGTGGTGGGTAATCGCATCCGTGAGCACGGCATCGACTGCGACCTACGCTGGGGTTTCTGCGAATTGGCCAACACCCCGGCGCAGTTTGCCGGATTGAAGGCTGAATACGCACACCTCAAGGCATCGGCGTACGCCCACGAAACCCGCCTGATCGAGCCCGGGCAGATTCGTCAGCACGTGGTTGATTCGGGCGTGTATGCCGGCGGATTGATCGACATGGGCTCAGGTCACCTGCACCCGTTGAATCTGGTGCTGGGTGAAGCGAGGCTCGCGCAATCCCTTGGCGTGCAAATCTTCGAGCAGAGCCCGGTGCTGGAGCTGATCCATGGCAGCACCGTGCAGGTTCACTGTGCCGGGGGCACGGTGCGTGCCGGCAGTCTGGTACTTGCCTGCAATGCGCATCTTGAAGAACTGGAGCCGAAACTCAGCGGCAAAGTGCTTGCGGCCGGCAGCTACATCATCGCCACCGAACCGTTGCCCGAAGACGCGGCCCGGCAACTGATCCCGCACAATCTGGCGCTGTGCGACCAAAAGGTTGGCCTGGATTACTACCGGCTCTCGGCAGACCGACGCCTGCTGTTCGGCGGTGCCTGCCACTATTCCGGGCGCGATCCGGCAGATATCGCCGCCTATATGCGTCCACAGATGCTCAAGGTGTTCCCGCAACTGGCGCACGTGCGCATCGATTACCAGTGGGGCGGCATGATCGGCATCACTGCCAATCGTTTCCCGCAGGTCGGCCGTTTGAACCAGCACCCGAATGTGTTCTATGCCCAGGGTTATTCCGGTCATGGCCTGAACGTCACCCACTGGTGCGCGAAACTGCTGGGCGAGGCGATCCATGCGGGCCACAGCAAAGGTTTCGACGTGTTCAGCGCCGTGCCACACATGACCTTCCCCGGCGGCCGCGCCCTGCGCTCCCCGTTGCTGGCGCTCGGCATGCTCTGGTATCGGATGCGCGAAATGCTGGGCTGATCCACCCGGCCTGGCGAGCCCCCCCGGTGGGAGCGAATCCGTTCGCTCCCATAACCGTTCTACGCCCTTCCCCGTCTATCCATGCCGTTGTGCAGCCTTTCAATTTGCTCAATTGCAAGTCGCTTCTATATTAAGGGTGTGCTCATTCTTTCCCGCTCTCTGTCGAGCCTGGCCCATGGCATCTACTGATCAACTGATCATTTGCGAGCACTGTGATTGCGTGTACGAAAAAACGACGCTCGCCAAACATCAGAAAACCCTGTGTACGCGCTGCGGCGGCGTGCTTCAGCGCTATAACGGCCTTACGGTAGAGCAGCGTCTTGCGTTGACCTTCACCGCATTGATGTTATGGATTTTCGCTAACTTCTATCCCGTCATGAGCATCAGCCTCAAAGGGCTGAAGAACAGCGCGACGCTCTGGGATTCGGTCCTGGCCCTGAGTCTGGGCCCCATCACATTCATCGCCCTGGTGGCAGCGATCGCGATGATCATCGCGCCCATCATCCAGCTGCTGCTGCTGATCTGGGTCTTGAGTTTTGCACTGGGCAACAGACGCTCACCGGCGTTCAAGTTCTGCATGCGCTGGCTGGAAACCCTCAGGCCCTGGAGCATGCTGGAAGTGTGTCTGCTCGGAGCCATGGTCGCGGTGATCAAACTCGCCGGGCTGCTGGACGTGCTACCCGGCATCGGTTTGTTTGCCTTGGCCATCCTCAGCCTGATGATGATCCGTATTGCCGGCCGTGATATCCGCGAACTATGGGACATCCAATGACCACCCCTCCGGTTGCCGACGACCTCAATCTTTGCCTGTGCCACACCTGCGGCCTGGCGTGCGACGTGTCCGACAACCCCCACGAATGCGAACGTTGCGGCGCCCCGCTGCATCGCCGCAAAACCAACTCGTTGACCCGGACCTGGGCCTTCATGATTGCGGCCCTGGTGTTTTACATCCCGGCCAATCTGCTGCCGGTGATGAATACAAAAATGGTCGGCAACGGCGCCGACAGCACGATCATGAGCGGCGTCCTGGAGTTCTGGGAAGCTGGCGCCTGGGACATTGCGCTGATCATTTTCATCGCCAGTATCGCCGTGCCGGGCGTCAAGTTCGGCGCAATCACATTGCTGTTGATCACCGTGCAGCGTGACAGCGACTGGGCGCGCAAGGAGCGGTCGAAGCTGTTTCGTTTCGTCGAAGTCATCGGTTACTGGTCGATGCTCGATGTGATCGTGGTGGCCCTGGTGGCGTCGCTGGTGAAATTTCAAGCCCTGGCCGATATAGAACCGCGCCCGGGCATTCTTTTCTTTGGTCTGGTGGTGGTATTTACGATGCTGTCGGCGATGAGTTTCGACCCGCGTTTGATTTGGGATAACGCAAGGAAAGTTCCTCACAATCAGGAGGTCACGGATGCAGTCGCAAATCACTGACGAATCACGTGCCCCAGGGCAGGCCCCGATAAAAACCCGGCGTTTCAGCATTTCGCTGGTGTGGATCGTGCCGATCGTCGCAGTGCTGGTGGGTATTTCGCTGGTGGTGCACAGCATCCTTCAGGAGGGACCGACCATCGTTGTCACCTTCAAGACCGGTAGCGGCTTGACCGCCAACAAGACCGAGGTCAAATACCGCAACGTGGTGATCGGTCACGTCTCGGATGTAGAGCTGAGCAACGATCAGAAAAGCGTCAACGCCACCATCAAACTGGCCAAGCAGGCCGAGAGCTTCACCCGCGAGGACTCACAGTTCTGGGTGGTCAGACCGCGTATCGGAGCGGGCGGGGTATCAGGGATCGATACGTTGCTGTCCGGGGATTACATCGGTGCCGATATCGGCCAGGCCAAGAAACGTGCAAAAAACTTCACTGGCCTGGAAAACCCGCCACCGATCACCTACGGCGAGCCAGGTAAACGCTTCACTCTTCACACCCAGGACCTGGGCTCGCTGGATATCGGCTCCCCGGTCTACTACCGCAAGATTCCGGTCGGCCAGGTGGTGGCCTACGCGCTGGATCCGGACGGAAAAGGCGTGAACATCGAACTGTTCATCCACTCGCCCAACGATCAATATGTCACCGAGAACACCCGGTTCTGGAACGCCAGCGGGATTGACGTGAACGTCGGAGCCAACGGTTTTGCGGTGAAGACCGAATCCTTGTCCTCGATTCTGGTCGGCGGTATTGCCTTCCGCGCACCTGAATACAGCCCCAATGACAAGCCCGCCCCCGAGCAGTATGCCTACGAGCTGTTCGACGACCAGCAAACCGCCCTCGCCCCACCCAGCGGCAAGCCGCAATACCTGGCCTTGCGCTTCGATCAGGCACTGCGTGGGCTCAAGGTCGATGCGCCGGTGGAATTTCTCGGTATTGAATTCGGCAGAGTGGTCTCCGTCAATCTGGATTTCGATGCCAAGAAACGCACCTTCCCACTCAATGTCGGCATCGTGATCTACCCACAGCGTCTGGGCCAGGCACACATAAAAATGCTCACTGCGCTCAAGCACGACCCCAACGACGAAGCCGCCGGTGTGCGCCTGATGGGTACGTTCATCGAGAACGGCCTGCGTGCGCAGGCGCGCACCGGCAACCTGTTGACCGGTCAGTTGTACATCGCCCTGGACTTCTACCCCAAAGCGGAAAAAGTGGCATTCGATCCCACGGCCCGCCCGGTCACCATCCCGACCGTTCCGGGTAGCCTGGAGCAATTGCAGGAAAAACTCGAAGCCATGGTCGACAAGATCAACAAACTGCCGGTGGAGAGCATTGCCGGCAACCTGGACGGCAATCTGGTGGAATTGCGCAAAACCCTGGGGCAGTTCAACAGCAAGACATTGCCAGGGGTTCAAACCACCTTGTCGACCGTCAGCAAGACGCTGCAGTCCGCCGAAACGACGCTGAAATCGGCCAACTCGACCCTGGCCGATGATTCGCCACAACGCGAGCAACTGGGCCAGACCCTGGAAGAACTCGGACGTACGTCGCGGTCCTTGCGCGACCTTACTGATTATCTGGGCCGCCATCCGGAATCGCTGATTCGTGGCCGCCCGAACAACGCCGCCCCCATTGATCTGCAAGGACCACCGAGCAAATGACTACAGGAGTAACACCCATGGCTTTTCCAATGAAAATGACCCTGGTCGTCGCGCTGTCTTTGCTCACCGCCTGCCGCAGCGATCCGATCCAGTTTCACACCCTGACGCCGGCGCAACTGTCCGGCAATACCAGGACCACGACGGACATCCAGATCGAAGGTCTTACCGTGCCGCCGCAAGTGGATCGTCCACAGATCGTGGTGCGCGAAGGCAATACAGGCATGGCCATTCTTGAAACCCAATGGTGGGGCGCCAGCCTGGTGGATGAACTGCGCAGCGCTCTGCTCGACCAGATGGTCAACAACAACCCGCAACGCAGAATATCGGTGAGGCTGGAGGTGCAACGCTTCGATTCGATTCCGGGTCAGTATGGGCTGATCGATGTGAAGTGGCGCCTGCGGGGCGCCAATGGCGATGAAAACACCCTGTTGAGTTGTCGCAGCACTTTGCAGACGCCTTCCGGTTCGTCCATCGATGAGTTGGTAGCCGCTCAGCAAAACAACGTCAAACGCTTGGCCGCGGTGATCAGCCAGGCTGCCTCCGGGTCACAAAAAGGTTGTCCATCAAACCCATGAGTTGACGAATTTTTCTCATTTCAGGCATTACATTTGCCGCGCCGCAAACATGCAAATGATTCCTATTGATCTACAATAATCGACGTCTATCTTGTCGAATCTGTTTGCTCGAAAAATATTAAAAGGAGCTGCTAAAGCATGATTTTCCGCGTCCCGTCTTTTCTGAAAAAAGCCTTGCTCGCCAGCGCTCTTGTCAGCGCAGGTCATGTATACGCGGCCGATTCCGTCGGCATCGTGGTTTACAACGCGCAGCACGAAAGCCTGACGAAAGCCTGGGTTGAAGGGTTTACTCAGGAAACCGGAATTCCGGTGACCCTGCGCAACGGCGATGACACCGAGATGGGCAATCAGATCGTCCAGGAAGGCGCCGATTCACCGGCCGATGTGTTTCTGACCGAGAACTCGCCGGCCATGGTGCTGGTCGATAACGCCGGTTTGTTCGCCCCCGTCGACAAAGCCACGCTTGAACAAGTCGACGCCGCTTACCGTCCAGCCCATGGCAAATGGATCGGAATCGCCGCGCGTTCAACCGTGTTCGTCTATAACCCGAGCAAACTGCCGAACGCCGACCTGCCCAAATCGATCATGGATTTAGCCGCCCCGGCCTGGAAAGGTCGCTGGGGCGCTTCACCGGGCGGCGCCGACTTCCAGGCGATTGTCGCCGCGATGCTGGAACAAAAAGGCGAAGCCGCAACCCTCGAATGGCTCAAGGCGATGAAAACCAATTTCACCGCGTACCGGGGCAACAGTTCGGTGCTCAAAGCGGTGAATGCCGGGCAGATCGACAGCGGCGTGATCTATCACTATTACAGCTTCGTCGACCAGGCCAAGACCGGCGAAAACAGCAAGAACACCGCCCTGCACTACTTCAAACACAAGGATCCGGGTGCTTTTGTCAGCATTTCCGGCGGCGGCGTCCTGGCGTCGAGCAAGCACAAGGAACAAGCCCAGGCGTTCCTCAAATGGATCACCGGCAAGGACGGCCAGACCATCCTCAAGGACGGCAAATCGTTTGAATACGCCGTGGGCAAGAACGCTCAATCCAACCCGAAATTGATGCCTTTGCAGCAGCTCGATGCGCCAACTGTCGATGCTTCGAAACTTGACAGCAAAAAAGCCGTGGAACTGATGACTCAGGCGGGACTGCTCTAATTGATACCTGAAACCCTGCCGGCGGGAGTGACTGACGCCGTTCCCGCCAATCTGCGCCGACGATCTCGCGGCACGTTCGCGAGCCGTGGCGGCCCGTGGGTGATCGGTTTGTCGGTGCTGGTTTCGTTATTGGCGTTGCTGCCGATTGCCTATGTCATCGGCGTGTCCTTGCAGACAGGCTGGTCTACGGTGGTCACCCTGGTTTTCCGGCCGCGGGTGGGCGAATTGCTGGTTAACACCGTGTTGCTGGTGTTGCTGACCATTCCCCTGTGCGTGGCGCTCGGGGTCACGCTGGCCTGGCTGACAGAACGCACCAATCTGCCGGGGCGCCGCTGGTGGTCATTACTGGCCACGGCGCCGTTGGCGGTGCCGGCTTTCGTCCACAGTTATGCCTGGGTCAGCCTGGTGCCGCCGATTCACGGCTTGTTTGCCGGAGTGCTGGTCTCGGTCATCGCCTACTTCCCGTTCCTGTACCTGCCGGTTGCAGCCACCCTGCGCCGCCTCGATCCGGCCATCGAAGACGTGGCCGAATCAATGGGGCTCAAGCCCTTGGCGGTGTTCTTCCGCGTGGTGCTGCCGCAGTTACGCCTGGCCATTTGCGGTGGCGCATTGTTGGTCGGGCTGCATCTGTTGGCCGAGTACGGCCTGTACGCGATGATCCGCTTCGACACGTTCACCACGGCGATCTTCGATCAGTTCAAATCCACCTTCAACGGGCCTGCTGCCCACATGCTGGCCAGCGTGCTTGCGTTGTGTTGCCTGGCGATGCTCACCGCTGAGTCGGCAGCGCGTGGCACCGCGCGCTATGCTCGTGTCGGCTCGGGCAGTGCCCGTGAGCAGCGGATCGTTTGCCTGCGCACGTCGTCAACCGCACTCGGATTGGCTTTGCAGGGGGTTACCTGCCTGCTGGCATTGGGCGTACCGCTGCTGACGTTGGGCAACTGGCTGATTGCCGGAGGCTCGCAAGTGTGGGACATGGCCGAACTGCTGCCGGCACTGGAGCAGACCCTGTTGTTCGGCGTCGGCGGCGCAGCCCTGACCACGTGCGCTGCGATCCCGATTGCCTGGCTGTCGATTCGCTATCCCGGACGAATGCAACGCGTCCTCGAAAGCTGCAACTACATCACCAGCTCATTGCCGGGCATTGTCGTTGCACTGGCATTGGTGACCGTCACCATCCATTTCGCACGGCCGATCTATCAGACCACCATCACCGTGCTGCTGGCTTATCTGTTGATGTTCCTGCCCCGCGCATTGGTGAGCCTGCGTGCCGGTATCGCCCAGGCGCCGGTGGAACTGGAAAACATCGCCCGCAGCCTCGGCCGCTCCCCTGCCCGCGCGCTGTGGCTGATTACCTTGCGGCTGGCGGCACCGGGTGCCGCCGCCGGGGCAGCACTGGTTTTTCTGGCGATCACCAACGAATTGACCGCTACCCTGCTGCTCGCCCCCAACGGCACACGCACATTGGCCACCGGGTTCTGGGCCATGACCAGCGAAATCGACTACGCCGCCGCGGCGCCGTACGCGTTGCTGATGATTGTGCTGTCGCTACCGTTGACCGGACTTCTTTATCACCAATCGAAAAAAACGGCTGGCCGATGAACACGCTTGAACTGCATTCCCTGAACAAAACCTACGGCGCCTATCGTGCGCTGGACGACGTCAGCCTGTCCGTGCCCAGCGGCAGTCGCACGGTGATTGTCGGCCCTTCGGGCTCCGGCAAGACCACCTTGCTGCGCATGATCGCCGGTTTCGAATTTCCTGACAGCGGACGCCTGTCGCTGAACGGTCAGACCCTGGTCGACAGCACCCACGAGGTGCCGGCGCATCAACGCCTGATTGGCTACGTTCCCCAGGACGGCGCGCTGTTCCCGCACATGACGGTGGCGGCCAATATCGGCTTTGGCTTGTCGACCAAGGGCAATGAAAAACAGCAGCGCGTGGCGCAGTTGATGGACAGCGTGGCCCTGGACTCGCGCATGGCCGAACGCTGGCCCCACGAGTTGTCCGGTGGTCAGCAGCAACGGGTAGCCCTGGCACGGGCACTGGCGCAACAGCCTCGGCTGATGTTGCTGGATGAACCCTTTTCCGCGCTGGATACCGGATTGCGTTCGGCCATGCGCAAGATGGTCGCGCGCTTGCTCGACGATGCCGGCGTGACCACGATCCTGGTCACCCACGACCAGAGCGAAGCCCTGTCCTTTGCCGATCAATTGGCGGTGATGCGTAACGGTCGCCTGGTACAGTCGGGGCATCCACTGGATCTTTACCGCTATCCCGAAGACGAGCAGACCGCGCTGTTTCTCGGTGATGCCGTGGTCATGCCGGCACGCATCGAAGCCGGTTGGGCACACTGCGATCTGGGGCGAATTCCGGTCAACAATCACCGCAACAACAGCACGGCGCAAATCATGCTGCGGCCCGAGCAGTTGCAAGTGGCCAGCCTGCTGCCCAGCGACACGGAAATTTCCGGATGCCGTGCGGTGGTCACCGACCGGGATTTCAGCGGCAACACCTGCACGCTGACAGTGCAGTTGCAGCCATTGATCACCAGCGAACAACCCGGCCGATCATTGCTGGTGCGCAGCTCGGGCATGTACGCCCCACCGGCCGGCAGCGCCGTTCACATCTCGACCATCGGCCATGCTCACGTACTGAGCTGAGGGCTCACAGATCGAAGCGATCCACCGCCCGCCGCCGCTCGTTGTCATCGCGAACATCGTAGTTGGCGGTGGTCTGGATGTTGCTGTGATGAGCGAGTTTCTGGGCGATCGACAGATCGTGCTCTTCAATCACCCGAGTAATGAACGAGCGGCGGAAATCATGGGGCATGATTTTCACCCCGACTTGCGTTCCGCGCTGCCTGGCGATGTAGTAAATCGCATGTTTGGTGATGCGTTCGCGGGTGATATGGCTGCCGCGACGGATTCGATTGAACAGGAACGGGTCATCCTGTTCGCCTTCCTTGAGCATCGAGCGACGCAGCTCCAGCCAGGCGTCCAGTTTAGCGAAAGCCCACGCCGGGGCGTACTTGATCAATTGCTTGTTGCCCTTGGCCGTCACCCGCAGGCTGCGCTCTGCGAAGTCGACCTGGTTCAGGTCGAGGTTGACCGATTCCGACTTGCGCATGCCCGAGCCGTATAAAATCCCGATGATCGCCGCGTCCCGCAGGCCCTGCGGCCGGGGATCGGCGGCGCAGACTTCCATGAGTTCCTGAATCAGCGTGCGCCGCAGATTGCGGCCCTGGGACAGGCGCGTGCCGGCAATGCCCTTGACCGAACGCATCTTCAGCAGGTGTTCCTGACTGATCAGGCTCATGCGCCAAGCCTCGTTCATCACCCCGCGCACGGCATTGACGTACAGCGAAGAGGTGTTCGGTGCGTACCCATCGGTGCGCAGCGTCGCGACCAGGGCAATGACGTCTTCGGGTTGCAGGTTGTGCCAGGGAATCTCTTCGATGTTCACTTCATCGAAGCCCAGGCGATCGGCGGCGTCCTGCAACACATAGCGCATGGTCAGTTGGCTGGAGGGCGCCAATCGCGCCAGATAGAGAGTCAGCGGGTTGGTCTTGGGCGTACTTGAATCAGCAACAGGTAAGTCAGTCAAACGAAACGGCCTTGATAAAAGAAATCGCTACAAACGGTGTGCAGACAAAGAGGGCCGTTACGCTGCCGGTCATGGCCGATAAAGTCAAATATCGCCGATAAAGGCCACTGTCCTGGCGGTGGGGTGCAATTCCTGTGTCTCATACTTGGTCGGCGCGTCGCTTTACATCAGAATTAATGAACTGAAGCTTCATTAATATGAATTTGTCAGCATCAGTAATGATCGGCACACTGTCGGCGTTCCTCCCCCAATAGTTGGAACAACTTCAAGGGCTTTCTGGCTATCCCAGATAAGCCTTTTTTTTTCCTCGAATTTTGTTATTGGAAACCACCACATCATGTTCGCTCGCTGGTTGCCTGCCGCCATCAACACCCGCCCAACGGAATGGAGTCGTGCTGCCATCGGCATGGCCTTGGGAACGCTGCTCAGCGTTTGGCTGTGTGGTCAGGTGTTTGGCATCGAAGTGGCGCAACATCTGATCGGGCCGCTGGGCGCATCGGCGGTGTTGCTGTTCGCCGTTTCTTCCGGTGCATTGGCCCAGCCGTGGTCGATCATCGGCGGTTATCTGAGCGCGGGTGTGATATCGCTGCTGGTCGCTCATGTGCTGGGGCGGACATTGGGCAGCGCCTGTCTGGCGGCCGGCATGGCGTTGATCCTGATGTGCTGGCTGCGTTGCCTGCATCCACCCGCCGGCGCATTGGCGCTGACCCTGGTCCTGGCCGATCCGGCAACCATTGCCATGGACTGGAAAGCGCTGGGTCCGGTGATGCTCGGCGCGTCGATCATGTTGCTCAGCGCCCTGGCCTACAACAACCTCACCCGTATCCGTTACCCCAAGCGTGCCGCCGAGCCCGCGGCAGTGATTCCTGCCGATCACACGCCCGTGGAGACCCAAGCCATTACCGCCCAGGACCTGAAACTGGCCCTGGCCGAGATGGAAGCGTTCTTCGACGTCACCCCCGAAGACCTCGAACAGCTGATCCATGCCAGTGAACTGCATGCCAAGCGGCGCAGTATTGGTGAGGTGTTGAGCCGTAGCGCCTGATGAAATCCCTGCAGGAGCGAGGCTCGCGAAAGCGGTCTGCCATTGAGCATCGATGTTGACTGGCAGGGCCTCATCGCGAGCAGGCTCGCTCCTACAGGGTATTGCGTTCTCGCCATGCATTTGTGCAGATAAAACCTGCACATATCCCGGTTGTACATCACAAATTTGCACTGTTACGATCTTGCATCGCTCGCGCGCGAGCTTCTCTAATAAAGAACAATAAAAGCAGGGAGTTAGTGATGACTGCTCAGGTTACATCGAATGGACCGCAGTCCATGGAAGCCATGCAAAATGAAGTGCTGGCCGAAGTACGCAACCATATCGGCCATCTGACCCTCAACCGCCCCGCAGGCCTCAATGCCATCACCCTGGACATGGTGCGCAACCTGCACCGCCAGCTCGATGCCTGGGCCGGTGATCCACAGGTGCATGCGGTGGTTCTTCGCGGTGCCGGCGAAAAAGCTTTCTGTGCCGGTGGCGATATTCGTTCGCTGTACGACAGCTTCAAGAACGGCGACACCCTGCACGAAGAATTCTTCGTTGAGGAGTACGCCCTCGACCTGGCGATTCACCATTACCGCAAACCCGTGCTGGCCTTGATGGACGGTTTCGTCCTCGGTGGCGGCATGGGCCTGGTGCAAGGCGCCGATCTGCGAGTGGTCACCGAGAAAAGCCGCCTGGCGATGCCGGAAGTCGGTATCGGTTATTTCCCGGACGTCGGCGGCAGTTACTTCCTGCCGCGCATTCCCGGCGAACTGGGGATTTACCTGGGGGTCAGCGGCGTGCAGATCCGGGCTGCCGATGCGCTGTATTGCGGTTTGGCCGACTGGTATCTGGACAGCAGCAAACTGACCACGCTGGATGAAAAACTCGATCAGCTGGAGTGGCGCGACACCCCACTCAAAGACCTCCAGGGCCTGCTGGCGAAACTCGCCGTGCAACAATTGCCAGATGCGCCATTGGCAACTTTACGCCCGGCCATCGACCACTTCTTCGCCCTGCCCGACGTGCCGAGTATGGTTGAGCAAATGCGCGAAGTAACGGTCGCTGATAGCCACGAGTGGGCCACCGCCACCGCCGACCTGCTGCAAACCCGTTCGCCGCTGGCCATGGGCGTGACCCTGGAAATGCTGCGTCGCGGTCGCCGCCTGAGCCTCGAACAATGCTTCGCCCTTGAGCTGCACCTGGACCGCCAGTGGTTCGAGCGCGGCGACCTGATCGAAGGCGTGCGTGCCTTGCTGATCGACAAAGACAAGAATCCGCGCTGGAACCCGCCCACTTTGCAGGCGCTGGACGCCGAACACGTGGCGAGTTTCTTCAACGGTTTTGATGAGAGCGGGAGCTGAGCCATGCACGATCTCGAATTGACAGAAGAGCAGGTCATGATCCGCGATATGGCCCGGGATTTTGCCCGTGGTGAAATCGCGCCTCACGCACAAGCCTGGGAAAAGGCCGGCTGGATCGATGACGGTCTGGTCGCGAAAATGGGTGAATTGGGCCTGCTCGGCATGGTGGTCCCCGAGGAATGGGGTGGCACCTATGTCGACTACGTGGCTTATGCGTTGGCGGTAGAAGAAATCTCTGCCGGCGACGGCGCTACCGGCGCCTTCATGAGCATCCACAACTCGGTGGGCTGCGGGCCGGTGCTCAACTACGGCACTGAACAACAGAAGCAAACCTGGCTGGCGGATCTGGCCAGCGGCCAGACTATCGGCTGCTTTTGCCTCACCGAACCCCAGGCTGGCTCCGAAGCGCACAACCTGCGCACCCGTGCCGAACTGCGCGATGGCCATTGGGTAATCAACGGCGCCAAGCAATTCGTCAGCAACGGCAAACGGGCCAAATTGGCGATCGTGTTTGCGGTGACCGATCCGGATCTGGGCAAGCGCGGCATTTCGGCATTCCTGGTGCCGACCGACACCGCCGGTTTTATCGTCGACCGCACCGAGCACAAAATGGGCATTCGCGCGTCCGACACCTGCGCCGTCACGCTCAATAACTGCACCATCCCCGAAGCCAACCTGCTGGGTGAGCGCGGCAAAGGCCTGGCCATCGCCCTGTCCAACCTTGAAGGCGGCCGCATCGGCATTGCCGCCCAAGCGCTGGGCATCGCCCGCGCCGCCTTTGAAGCGGCCCTGGCTTACGCCCGCGACCGTGTGCAGTTCGACAAGCCGATCATTGAGCACCAGAGCATCGCCAACTTGCTGGCGGACATGCACATGCAACTCAATGCCGCTCGGTTGATGATCCTGCATGCCGCTCGCCTGCGCACCGCGGGCAAGCCTTGTCTGTCCGAGGCTTCGCAAGCCAAGCTGTTTGCTTCGGAAATGGCCGAGAAAGTCTGTTCGTCAGCGATTCAGATTCACGGCGGCTATGGCTATCTGGAGGATTACCCGGTCGAGAAGTATTACCGGGATGCGCGAATCACGCAGATCTATGAAGGGTCGAGCGAGATTCAGCGGATGGTCATCGCCCGCGAACTGAAGAATTACTTGGTGTGAAGTCCTGATGATCGTTCCCACGCTCTGCGTGGGAATGCATCCGGTGACGCTCTGCGTCGCGCTTGCGAAGGAACGCGGAGCGTCCCGGTCGGCATTCCCACGCAGAGCGTGGGAACGATCGGTGCTACATCATGTGGGAGCTGGCTTGCCAGCGATGACGTCAGCAAGAGCGCCGCATTACTTGCCGACGAACTCCGCCTCACGCTTGGCAATGAACGCCGCCATCCCTTCCTTCTGATCCTGCGTCGCAAACGCCGCATGAAACACCCGACGCTCAAAACGCACGCCTTCGGACAGGCTCACTTCAAAGGCGCGGTTGACGCTTTCCTTGACCATCATCGCAATCGGCAACGACTTCTTGGCGATCAATGCCGCGACTTTCAGTGCTTCTTCCAGCAGCTCATCGCTCGGCACGATGCGCGCCACGATGCCACAACGTTCTGCTTCCACCGCATCGATCAAACGCCCGCTCAGGCACATTTCCATGGCCTTGGCCTTGCCCACGGCGCGGGTCAGACGTTGGGTGCCGCCCATACCTGGCAATACGCCGAGGTTGATTTCCGGCTGACCGAATTTGGCGTTGTCGCCGGCCAGAATGAAATCGCACATCAGCGCCAGTTCACAGCCACCGCCCAAGGCGAAACCATTCACCGCAGCGATGATCGGCTTGCGCCGGTTGGCCACGCGGTCGCTGTCGCTGAACAGGTCGTCAAGGTAGATCTGCGGGTAGGTCAGCTCAGCCATTTCCTTGATGTCGGCACCGGCAGCAAAAGCCTTTTTTGAGCCGGCCAGCACGATGCAACCGATGTTCGAATCGGCCTCCAGGCCATCGAGGGCATGGTTCAGCTCGCTGACGATCTGCGCATTCAAGGCGTTCAGCGCTTGCGGGCGGTTGAGGGTGATCAGGCCGACGCGGCCATGGGTTTCCAGCAAAATGGTTTCGTAGCTCACGGAGTGGTTCCTTCTTCAAAGATTGCGCGAAATGACCATGCGCTGAATATCGCTGGTGCCTTCGTAGATCTGACACACCCGCACGTCGCGATAGATCCGCTCCAGCGGGAAGTCGTTCAAATAACCGTAACCGCCCAGGGTTTGCAACGCCGAGGAGCAGACTTTCTCGGCCATTTCCGAGGCGAACAACTTGGCCATCGACGCTTCGACCAGCGCCGGTTTGCCGCTGTCACGCAGGGCAGCGGCGTAATGCACCATTTGCCGCGCTACAGCGATCTGGGTTGCCATGTCCGCCAGGCGGAACGCGACAGCCTGGTGTTCGATGATCGGTTTGCCGAAACTCTCGCGCTCACGGGCGTAATCGCGGGCCGCTTCGAACGCGGCGCGGGCCATGCCCACTGATTGCGAGGCGATACCGACGCGTCCGCCTTCGAGGTTGGCCAAGGCGATCCTGTAGCCCTCGCCCTCTTCACCCAGGCGGTTGGCTAGCGGGACTTTTACGTCTTCGAAGAGAATCTGGCAGGTGTCCGACGCATGCTGGCCGAGCTTGTCCTCGACCCGCGCGACTTTGTAGCCCGGCGAATCGGTGGGCACGATGAATGCGCTGATGCCGCGCTTGCCGGCTGCAGGATCAGTCACCGCAAACACAATCACCACGCCTGCGTTCTGCCCGGAGGTGATGAACTGTTTACAGCCGTTAAGCACGTAGTGATCGCCGTTCAATTTGGCGCGGGTTTTCAAGCCGCTGGCGTCTGAGCCGGCCTGGGGTTCGGTCAGTGCAAACGCGCCAAGCATTGCGCCGCTGGCCAACGGCTTGAGGAAGCGTTCTTTCTGTTCATCGTTGCCGTAATGCAGGATCGGCACGCAACCGACCGAGTTGTGCACGCTCATGATGGTCGAGCAGGCACCATCGCCGGCGGCGATTTCTTCCAGGGCCATGGCGTAGGCCAGGTAACCGGTGTCGCAACCGCCCCACTGCTCCGGCACCAGCATGCCGAAGAAGCCCAGTTCGGCCATCTCGCCGATGGCTTCCTTGGGGAAACGGTGCTCACGGTCCCACTCGGCGGCGAATGGTTTGAGCCGTTCCTCGGCAAATTGCCGGGCCATGTCGCGAATTTGTTGTTGGTCGTCATTGGGAATCATGATGAATCCTTGATTTGAGCCTGAATGCACCCTGCTCTTGTAGGAGCATGGCTTGCCCGCGATGGCGTCTTTGAGATCGCTATCGCGGGCAAGCCTTGCTCCTACAGAGGCGGCGTTAGTACAGGCATTCCACAGCCATTGCCGTGGCTTCGCCGCCGCCGATGCAGATGGCCGCAACGCCACGCTTCAGGCCTTTCTGGCGCAGGGCCGAAAGCAACGTCACCAGAATGCGCGCACCGGACGCACCGATCGGGTGGCCCAAAGCACAAGCGCCGCCGTGCACGTTGAGTTTCTCGTGGGGTATTTCCAAATGGGTCATTGCGGCCATGCCGACGACGGCGAAGGCTTCGTTGACTTCCACCAGATCCACCTCATTGAGCGACCAGCCGGTCTTCTTGATCAGTTTCTTGATGGCGCCAATCGGTGCCACCGGGAACAGGCCCGGCGTGTCGGCAAACGCCGCGTGACCGTGGATCACCGCCAACGGTTTCAAACCACGCTTGTCAGCTTCGGAACGGCGCATCAGCACCAGCGCCGCCGCACCGTCGGAGATCGAACTGGAGTTCGCCGCCGTGACCGTACCACCGTCCCGGAACGCCGGTTTGAGCGAGGCGATCTTGTCCAGCTTGGCCTTCGGTGGTTGCTCGTCATTGCTGATCGTCACCTGTTCTTTGCCCACCATGACGGTCAGCGGAACGATTTCGTCCTTGAAGCTGCCGTCCTTGATCGCCTGTTGCGCACGAGTGGTCGAGGCAATGGCGAAGGCGTCCTGGGCTTCACGGCTGAAGCCGTTGGTTTCGGCGCAGTCTTCGGCAAAAGTGCCCATCAGGCGGCCCTTGTCGTAGGCGTCTTCCAGGCCGTCGAGGAACATCGAGTCCTGCACCTTGCCATGGCCCATGCGATAGCCGCTGCGGGCGCGGTCCAGCAGGTACGGCGCATTGGACATGCTTTCCATGCCCCCGGCGATGACCACTTCGGCGCTGCCGGCGACCAGCATGTCGTGAGCGAGGATGGCCGCTTCCATACCCGAGCCGCACATTTTGTTGAGGGTGGTGCAGCGAGTGGATTTATCCAGCCCGGCGCCTAGCGCCGCCTGGCGTGCCGGGGCCTGGCCGAGACCGGCTGGCAGTACGCAGCCGAATAAAACTTCATCGACGGCATCGCTGGCGACACCGGCGCGCTCCACAGCGGCTTTGATCGCGGCCGCGCCGAGTTGCGGCGCGGTCAGGCTTTTCAGCTCGCCCTGAAAACCACCCATCGGGGTGCGGACAGCGCTGACGATGACGATTGGATCGTTGGAAAGGCTCATGACAAATCCTCCTTATTTCGCGGCCATGCGCAAGGCACCGTCGAGACGGATCACCTCGCCATTGAGCATGCTGTTTTCAATGATATGCCGGACCAGTGATGCGTACTCGGCAGGTTTGCCCAGGCGCGGCGGGAACGGCACGCCAGCTGCCAGGGAATCGCGCACTTCCTGGGTCATGCCGGCCATCATCGGCGTCTCGAAAATGCCCGGGGCGATGGTCATCACCCGGATGCCGAAGCGCGCCAGCTCCCGTGCGGCCGGCAAGGTCAGGCTGACAATCGCCCCCTTGGATGCCGAATACGCCGCCTGACCGATCTGGCCGTCGAATGCCGCAGCAGACGCCGTGTTGATGATCACGCCACGCTCGCCATCGGCGTCCGCTTCGGTTTCGGCAATCGCCGCCGAGGCCAGGCGCAGCATGTTGAAGCTGCCGATCAGGTTGACGTTGATCACCTGGCTGAAACTGGACAGCGCGTGCGGACCGTTTTTGCCGAGGATCTTCTCGCCACGCACGATGCCGGCGCAGTTGACCAGACCGTTGAGGCCGCCGAAGGCTTTGACCGTGGCCTGCACCGCCGCTTCAGCCGCTGCTTCGTTGCTGATGTCCGCGACCACGCTTTGCGCGCCCAGGCGCTGGGCCTGCGCCGCGACAGCTTCGGCGTTCATGTCCACCAGCATCACCTTGGCGCCGGCGGCGACCAGCATTTCAGCGGTGGCGGCACCGAGGCCGGACGCGCCGCCAGTGACGATAAAAACCTTGTTTTGGATCTGCATCATTGTTTCCTTGGATTCAAGCTGAAACGTTCTTCGCCGCGGCCTCTTGAGCCTTGGCGATTTCCTGGTTGCGCAAGATAAAGCGCTGCAATTTGCCGCTTGGGGTTTTCGGCAATTCGCTGACAAATTCGATTTCACGGGGGTACGAGTGCGCCGCCAGGCGCTTGCGTACATGTTGGCGCAGCTCTTCGGCCAACTCCGGCGCGGCACGATATTGCGCGCTGAGCACGACGAAGGCTTTGACCAGCTCAGTGCGTTCCGGATCGGGCTTGCCGACCACCGCGGCTTCGACCACCGCCGGGTGTTCGATCAGCGCGCTTTCCACGTCGAACGGGCCGACGCGGTAGCCTGAAGTGGTGATCACATCATCGCTGCGGCCGACGAAGCTGATGCTGCCATCCGGGTTCCACTCGACGGTGTCGCCGCTCAGGTAGTAATGGCCGACGAAGGCCTTGGTCGGCGCGCCTTCATAGCCGGCGAACCAGCACATCGGCGACTGGGTCCGGTCGATCGCCAGAATGCCCGGCTGGCCGACACCCAGTTCGTTGTATTCATCATCGAGCACCACGATGCGGTGACCCGGCGAGGCAAAACCGGCGGCGCCCATGTGGATCGGATGTTCCAGTGCGTGGTGGTTGCACAGCACCATGCCCAGTTCGGTCTGGCCGTAGTGGTCATGAATGACCACGCCAAGCTGATCGGCGAACCAGCGGATCACTTCCGGGTTCAACGGCTCACCGGCGCTGCTGACAATGCGCAGCTTGCCCTTGATCGACTTGGCGAACTCATCACCGCCGGCGATCAACAGACGATAAGCGGTCGGCGAGCCGGTGAGATTGGTGATGCCGTATTTGTTGATGACACGGCAGGTGCTTTCGAGGGTGAACGGGCCATCGTAAAACGTGATCGGATGCCCCATCGACATCGGCCCGGTGACACCGAAATAGATGCCGTAGGCCCAACCCGGGTCGGCAACGTTCCAGAATGCGTCTTCGGGGCGCAGATCCACGGCGTCACGGGTGTAGCTCTGGAACGCGACGATGGCCTTCAGGGGTACCGACAGCGCTTTCGACGGGCCGGTGGTGCCGGAGGTGAACATCAGCAGGAACGGGTCTTCGCCGCTCAGCATCACCGGTTCGCAATCGTTGCAATAGTTGGCCAGTTCGGCCCAGAAGCTGAAATCGCCCCGTACGATGCCTTGGCCTTTTGCGCCTGCGACGGTGACGATGGTCGGGCATTCGGCGACTTCGGCGAGTTTTGAGCGATTGACCGCGTCGGTGACCACCACTTTGGCGCCGGAGCAGCCGAGGCGGTGTTCAATGGCTTTGGGGCCGAACGCGGTGAACAGCGGCTGGTAGACCGCGCCAATGCGCCAGGTGGCAAACACGGTAATGAGCAATTCGATGTTACGTGGCAACAGGCCGGCGACCTTGTCGCCTTTTTTTACGCCTTGGGCCAACAGGAAATTGGCAAAGCGCGCGGCTTTGTCTTGCAGATCGGTGAAGGTGTACGTGGCGCTGGCGCCGTCGCGTCCTTCCCAAAACAATGCGATCCGCCCGGGCAACGCATGCCGGTCGCAACATTCGACGCAGGCATTGAGGGCGGTCAGATCGCCCGCGAGTGCAGCGTCGACGGTGTGCTGATAATCGAACTGTGAAACAGCAGACAAGTAATCGCGCATTGCCAGAATCCCTTTGTTTTTTATTGGTTGGGGGAACCGTAAACAACAGGGAAATACTCGCTCTGCACGGTGTGCGGGGCAATGGTCAAAGTTATCAAGTTGCTTGACTGGTTTGGCCAAGATCCCACCTGGCGCAATGATCGTTCCCACGCTCCGCGTGGGAATGCACCCCGGGACGCTCTGCGTCCCATCCAAAGCCGAACGCGGAGCGTCCGTTGAGGCATTCCCACGCAGAGCGTGGGAATGATCAGTGTCTAGCTCGCTTCGTTGAGAATCAAATTCCGATAATGACCCGGATTGGACCCCGACCACTTGCGAAACGCCTTGTAGAACGAACTCGCATCGGCAAAACCCAGCCGTGTGGCAATCTCGGCGAAGCTGATGCTCGGCTCGGCCAGCCAGACAATCGCCAGTTCCTTGCGCACGCTGTCCTTGAGCGCTTGATACGTCTGACCTTCTTCGGCCAAGCGGCGCCGCAGGGTCGAAGCGGACATGCACAGGCGTTGTGCCAGCGCTTCGGTTTCTGGCCATTGCTCGGCGGGCAATTGCCGCAGGTCGTGCTTGATACGGCTGGCCAGGCTTTGCGGATCGCGATATTTGACCAGGATGTTGGCCGGCGCATGAGCCAGGAAGCGTTTGAGTTCTTCCGCTGTACGCTTGATCGGCAGATCGAGGCAATCGGCAGAGAAAATCATCCGCGTGCGTGGACGGTCGAACCGCAGGTTTTCGGAGAACATCACCTGATAGTCATCACAGAAGTCCGGCCTGGGGCAGCGCAATTCGATGGCCAGGATCGGAATCCGCCGCCCTGCCAACCAGCACGCCACGCCGTGCACGATCATCCAGTAAGTGAAATAGGTAAAGGCGCGGCGCGGCTCGTGATCGTTTTCCAGCAGTACGATTTCCGCCAGGCTTTGCTGGCGCACCAACTCGGCGGGCATGCATTCGAGCATCAAAGACAAAAAGCCCAGGCCGCTGGTCAGGCCCGCCGCGACATTCGGCTGAATCATGGCGCAGCGGCACAGAAATTCGAAACTGCCGGACTTGAGCTTGCGCGGGTCCATGCCGAAAAACTCATCGTCCCCGCGCCGCGCCAGCAAGCGCCAAAGTCGAGCGTACGCCGTGGCGGGAACCCGTGCGGTGCTGCTGTTCAACAACAACGGCTCGATGCCGACCTTGTGCAACACCTCGTCGGTCACAACGCCCGGGGCGCAACTTTGCAACAGCGCTTCACGCACCAGTTGGATGGAGATGGTGTCTTTTTCGGACATTGAGCGAGACAAGCCCTGATCTTGTTTGAATGGCGGGCATCTTAGCGCACTGCATCCCCTATCGGAGCGAGCCTGCTCGCGATTGCGCCAGTGGCCACGCCACACATTCAAAGAATGCGGTACAGCAACCGCTCAACCCTCACCCGGCTCACACGCTTGAGAAACTTCGCCACCCCCGCCGGGTAGTCCGGCAATGTTTCCAGATCCCCAAAACGCTCGATGCGCCGGGTGTGCTGGAAAATCTGTGCCAACTCTGTACGGCGCGGCACCAACAACTCGCCCTTTGGATCATCAATCAGCAAGGCGTTTTCCAGATCGAGGCGAAACGCTCGCGGGTTGAGGTTGTTACCGGTCAGCAAGGTGTAACGCTGGTCGATCCACATGCCTTTGAGATGGTAGGTGTTGTCGCCATCCTTCCACAGATGCAGGTTCAACTGACCGCTGTCGATGTTGCGCTGATGGCGCTTGGCGAATCGGCGCAGGCTGATCTCGTAGAGATATGGCAGCGCCGAAATCACTTTGAACGGTTCGCTCGGTGGAATATAGAAATCGTTGGCGGTCTTGTCGCCAACCACGATATCGATCTTCACACCCCGCGCCAGCGCCCGGTTGATATCCCGGGTTACGGCCAATGGCAGGTTGAAGTATGGCGTGCAGATGGTCAGTTGATGCTGGGCGCTGCCGATCAGCTCGCCAATCACCCGGCTCAACGGATTGTTCTTGCCCACGCCCAGTAACGGGCTGACAGACAGACCGCTCTTGTCCGTGGAGCCCTGGGTGGTGTCGTACGCAGCGTGCTTGAGACGGCTGCGCAGATCGCCGATGTCATTGCGCAGGCTGCGGGTGGTCGGCAGGTTCGGCAGGTCGAGGCGATGCACCGCTTTGGAAGCCACCAGACCGTGTTGAACCAGGTGGTGCATGGAATCGGCCAGCGCACGGTTGTGCAGCAGGTGATAACGGTCGTAGCGGTACTTGTCGAGCTTGTGCAAGTAGACGTTGTTCAGGCTGGCGCCGCTGTAAATCACGCAGTCATCGATGATGAAGCCCTTCAAATGCAACACGCCGAACAGCTCGCGGGTTTGCACCGGCACGCCATACACCGGCACTTCGCTGGCATGAGTGCGGGTCATCTCCTGATACCAGGCCGAATTGCCCGGTTGCTTGCCGGCACCGATCAAACCGCGCTGCGCGCGCAGCCAGTCGACGACCACCACCACGTCCAGCTGTGGACGCGCCAGTTTGGCCGCGTGCAAGGCATCGAGTATTTCCTGGCCGGCCTCATCCTGTTGCAGGTACAGCGCAACGATATAGATACGCTGGGTGGCGCTGGCGATTTTTTCCAGCAGGCAACGACGGAACTCGGCGGCGCCGCTGAGGAAGGTGACGGCATCGGCGGTCAGCGGAAAACTGCGCAGTTTAGGCAGCAGGGAGCGTTTGAAAAGCGACGGCATAGGGCTCGCAATGGGTCGAATCCAGAGAGTTTGAGAGCTTACACCATGGATCGGCTCGGGTCTTGTGGGTGTCCATAATGACGCTATCTCTGGCAAGCCAGCTCCCACAGGTTGATCGCATTTCCCTGTGGGAGCTGGCTTGCCAGCGATGGCGGTTTTATGGGCAATGGAAAAACATTTGACCAAGAAGAACGATCGTTCTACTCTTTGCCACATGAACGAAATCACTAGCAATGACACACGCGACATCATTCTGGATGTCACCGAAAAGTTGATCTACAAAAGTGGCATCGCTGCCACTGGCATGGATCTTCTGGTGAAAACCGCCGGCGTCTCCAGAAAGAGCATTTACCGCTACTTCGCCAACAAGGAGGAGCTGGTCGTCGCCGCCCTGCAACGCCGTGACGAACGCTGGATGCACTGGTACAGAACTGAAGTCGGCAAAGCCCGGACCCCGGCGGACCGCCTGCTCAATCTGTTCAGCGTGCTCAAGTCCTGGTTCGACTCTGAAGGCTTTCGCGGCTGCGCGTTCATCAACACCAGCGGTGAAACCGGCGACCCGCAAGACCCGGTCCGGCTGGTCGCCAAAGACCACAAACAAAAGCTGCTCGACTACGTGTGCGAGCTGTGTACCGAATATGGTGCCGAGGATCCGCAGAGTCTGGCCAGACAGCTGCTGATCCTGATCGATGGTGCCATTACCTTGGCGCTTGTCATGGGTGATCACAGTGCCGCCGATAATGCGCAATGCATGGCGCGAAAGTTATTGGACCTGTAACAACTTAAGCAAGCCCGACAACGTGTTTTAACTTGATTGTATACGGAGACTTGATATGTCTAATGCCGAAGTTCGTCCGCCATTGCCGCCATTCACCCGTGAATCGGCCATCGAAAAAGTCCGCCTCGCCGAAGACGGCTGGAACTCCCGCGATCCTGAGCGCGTGTCGCTGGCTTACACCCTGGACACTCGGTGGCGCAACCGCGCCGAGTTCGCCTACAACCGAGAAGAAGCCAAAGGCTTTCTGACGCGCAAGTGGGCCAAGGAACTGGATTATCGGTTGATCAAGGAGCTGTGGGCGTTCACCGACAATCGCATCGCCGTGCGTTATGCCTATGAATGGCACGACGATTCTGGCAACTGGTTCCGCTCCTACGGCAACGAAAACTGGGAGTTCAACGAGGACGGATTGATGGCCCATCGTTTTGCCTGCATCAACGACATGCCGATCAAGGAAAGCGAGCGCAAATTCCATTGGCCGCTGGGCCGTCGCCCTGATGATCACCCGGGCTTGTCGGATCTGGGCTTGTAAACACCGCTCCAAACCAGCACGGTGGCCTATTGATCGTTCCCACGCTCTGCGTGGGAACACAGGCCGGGACGCTTTGCGTGCCATTGGAACGCTGAGCGTCCCTTGAGGCATTCCCACGCAGAGCGTGGGAACGATCAGAAAACGCCGCTCCAAATGCAGGCGCGAGCTTGCTGACCCTTTAATGATCGTTCCCACGCTCTGCGTGGGAACGCAGCCCGGGACGCTTTGCGTGCCATTGGAACGCTGAGCGTCCCTTGAGGCATTCCCATGCAGAGCGTGGGAACGATCAGAAAACGCCGCTCCAATTGCAGGCGTGAGCCTGCTGACCCTTTAATGATCGTTCCCACGCTCTGCGTGGGAACGCAGCCCGGGACG
>NZ_RCNY01000056.1:0-1133 GCF_004307635.1 Pseudomonas sp. Sample_22 | reverse complement strand
TGCTGACCCTTTAATGATCGTTCCCACGCTCTGCGTGGGAACGCAGCCCGGGACGCTTTGCGTCCCAGGCGCTCCGACGACAGGGCCAGACCAGTCGCCGCAGAACCTGGATATAGGTAAGATATCGGCCCTTCCCCGCAGCCCTTTGCTGCACCCGCCGATTAAGCCGATTCCATGCCTTTCGAACTCAGCGTTGACCTCACCACCCTGGCCATTCTGGCCGCAGTCGCTTTTGTTGCCGGTTTCATCGATGCCATTGCCGGCGGCGGTGGCCTGTTGACCACCCCGGCGTTGCTCACCGCTGGCCTGCCGCCGCACCTGGTGCTGGGCACCAACAAACTCAGCTCGACTTTCGGCTCGGCCATCGCCAGTTTTACCTTCTATCGCCGCAAACTGTTTCATCCAGGGCAATGGATACACGCCATTGTCGGCACCCTGGTCGGCGCGCTGAGCGGTGCGGTGGTCGCGCATTACCTGCCCGCCGAGTGGCTGAACAAGATGCTGCCGGTGATCGTCTTTGCCTGTGGTCTATATCTGTTGTTTGGCGGCACGCCGAAAGCGCCGTCAGACAACAACGCGCCCATCAAGAAAAAATGGCAATCGACCCAGGGTTTCAGCCTCGGTTTTTATGATGGCGTGGCAGGTCCCGGTACGGGGGCGTTCTGGACCGTCAGCAGCCTGTTGCTCTACCCCATCGATCTGGTGAAGGCCAGTGGCGTAGCACGCAGCATGAACTTCGTCAGTAACGCGGCGGCGCTGTCGATCTTCATTTTTTCCGGTCAGGTGGACTGGATCATCGGCCTGAGCATGGGCTCGTCGTTGATGGTCGGCGCGTTCTTCGGCGCCCGCACCGCCATCAGCGGCGGTGCAAAGTTCATACGTCCGGTGTTCATCACCGTGGTGCTCGGACTGACCGTGCGGCTAGCCTGGCAACACTGGTTCAGCGTGGCCTAATCGCCGGGCCACGTAGACATCGATCAGGTAACGGGCAATCGAGCGTGACGCCGGCAACGGCGGCAGCTCGTGCACGTTGAACCACTGGGCGTCTTCGATCTCGTCTTCCTGACAGACAATGTCCCCACCGGCATATTCGGCATGAAAGCCGAGCATCATCGAATGCGGGAACGGCCAGC
>NZ_RCNY01000061.1:0-949 GCF_004307635.1 Pseudomonas sp. Sample_22 | reverse complement strand
TGCTGGGCGTCTTCCGACAGCGCAGGTATATGTTTGGGCGTCTGTGCAGAAGCTGACTTGCGATCAAAATCGATCGTGACGTCCTCCACATCCACAGGAGTTTTTGCTAGTGCGGGTTCGTTTCCTACCGCATGAGTAAGCGATTCTTTAGGCGACGCAGAGCCATTGATAATGGCTTGGTCATCACGGCTGACCGGAGCGGACGCTTGACGACTGTCATAGATCATCTTTCCCGACCTGTCATTAGCGCTTCCAGGCTTCATTACCTGTAGACCCTTTGTGGGAGCCTCGGTATCAAAGCGAGCCAGGGCGCCAGGCTGAGCGGTGGGTGCTGTCGCGCCTTTGTTGACGGTAAAAACACCACCTCTAGGCTCTGCGCTGATTCTCGAAGTAGGCCGTTTATATTCATTTCGAGCGGCGACTGTCCAAGCCGGCTTGCTAATAGGTGGGATATCTAGGTCATCTTCAGGGATCAACACTGGCGTCTTGGGCTTCACTGTGATGGTTTTGGGCGGCAGTCCCGCGATTTCTTCCCTCGTAGGGGCGTTAATGGACGCCCCTGGTCGCGGGATATCTAGGTCATCTTCAGGGGTCAACACTGGCGCCTTGGGCTTCACTGTGATGGTTTTGGGCGGAAGCCCTGCGATTTCTTCGCTCGTAGGGGCGCTGATGGACGGCCCTGGTCGTTGCGTCGGCTCCGGCAGCTTCACTTCGGGCCCTTTAATAAGGGGGGCTGAAGTGGAGGTGCCTGTTTTAGGCAGAGTCAGAGGGCCGGTTGGTACCACGGAAGTAAAGAGCTCTTCATCCACCCGCGGTACGGCCTGAGAACCCTGTGGTTGAGTGGGCGTTTGTGGCATCGTTTTGGCCCCAGAACTCGATTTGGTCGGGATCTTGGTCGGGATACCCAGCTTGATGTCGTTGCCGGCGATCTTCTGATCCTGGTTCACCA